>VGZI01000020.1 GCA_016872605.1 Planctomycetota bacterium | reverse complement strand
GAGCGAAGAACAAGTCGAAATGACGAGCCTGGAGACGACCGAGCCGAATCTGGAGCACGTGTTCCTGCACCTCACGGGACGAGCGCTAAGGGATTGATTCCCCGTTTTGCGCCCGCCGCATTCCACGCATTCGTATGGTGAATTTCGATCGCCTATGATGACAATGTCAAAAACACGTGAGATGCGTGATGCATGTCATTTGGCGAAGAAACGTCTCAGCCATTCGCCGCCCACCGGAGCAGCTTGACGGCCCCAAGGCGCACCGCCTCATCGGAGTGTTGCAGGCTCACCCGCAGATTCCG
Source organism: Planctomycetota bacterium (assembly GCA_016872605.1). GTDB lineage: Bacteria > Planctomycetota > Planctomycetia > Gemmatales > Gemmataceae > SIAQ01. The sequence goes on along the minus strand of VGZI01000020.1, from coordinate 52,333 downwards.
CCGGGCTTGCGGAGAAATCTTCGTGAAACCGATTGCGATAGAGGCAGCGATCACTACCGCTTTGTCGGAGTCCAGCAGGGCGTTGACAAGAGCATTCATGATTTCCTGTTTTTCCAAACCGATGTCAGCCAGAGCCAGAGCAGCTTCGCATCGGGCCGCTACGTCGGGGCTTTGCAGCTGTGCAATCCAAGCTTCCACCGGCTTCTCGGTGAGCGAAGTATCAGCCAAAGCAGGCTCCGCGCGAGCCATGCTAAAAGTCGGCGTGGGAGCTTTTGCCGCGCGGAGGTCAGGATCCCCCTTCAAAGGCGATTGAGGCGCCCATGGTGCGCCGGGCGACGTATTCTCGGTCTGACGATATCGGTGGCGTTCCGCGGAAATAACAAGCGCCAAACCAAAGCCGCCAACACAAATGCCCGCCAACGTTCGGCTGGCCCTACCCAAATCAAGCTCCGCGTAGACGAGCAAAACAAAAACGAATACTGGAATCACAATCAGGCCAAGGATTAACAACGTCCTCGATAGTGTCTCTGTCGGCGCTGTTCGTTCGTCAACCTCGCGATCCGAGGTTTCCGATGCGTCAGAAGGCGGTGGAAAAAACATGGTGCGGTTCCCTCGGAATCGAGGCCTTGGTTTCGGACGAGTTGATCTCGACTCGAGCCTTGGCCTGGTTGCTTTAAATACGTCGAAACCTGTGACACCGACCTGCAGAAATATCCGAGATTTGATGGATGTTGCCTGCAATAAAAAACGCCGTGCGAAAGCACGGCGCGGATCGGACGCTAAACGGGAAGGTCGGTCAAGCCATCAACTCCCTTACCGGCCTGGCGTCTTCCGGCAAAATCGTCGCAGGCCGATCGAAGACATCGCGCACGATCGTATGCGGGTCGATGCCCATGTTGTGGTAGAGCGTGGCGAGGATGTTGCGGTGGTGGATGGGGTTCTGCACCGGGTAGCCGCCGATGCGGTCGGTGCTGCCCAGGAGAAAGCCGGTGGGCATGCCGCCGCCGGCCATAACGGCGTGGCCGACCGGGGCCCAGTGATCGCGGCCCGCGTCGCGGTTGATCCTTGGCGTGCGGCCAAACTCGCCCCAGACGATGACGCTGACGTCGCGATCCAGGCCGCGCAGGTGGAGGTCTTCGATGAGGGCGGAGACGCCTTGATCGAAGACGGGGAGGTTGGAGCGGAGATGGCGGAAGTTGCCGCCGTGTGTGTCCCAGAAACCGTAGGCGACGGTGACGACGCGGACGCCGGCTTCGACGAGTCGGCGGGCCATGAGCAGTTGATCGTTCCAGAGCGGAGCGCCATCGCCTTGATGCCGCGGCGAGCCATGGCCATAGCGATCACGCACGGTGCGCGATTCCTTTTGCAGATCGAGCGCGTCGACGAGCCGATTGGACGTGAGAACTTCGAAGGCCTGGCGATACGACACATCCATCCGTTCCATCGGCATGCCGTCGATCGAGCGGCGCATCTGATCGATGGAGTTGAGCAACGCACGGCGTGATTGCAGGCCGTCCTGCGAGAGATCATTGAGCCGCATCAGGTTGATCTGATCGTTTTCAACCTTGGCTCCGGCGTAAGCGGGGCCGACAAAGCCGGGGCCGGGGATGTTGTAAGGCCGATGCTGCATGGTCGGAAATAGATCGACGTAGGCGGGGATGACCGGATCGGTGCGGCCCAGAACGCGCGAGATGACCGAGCCGGAGTTCGGCTTGTTTTCGCGGCGGGTGATGTCCATGCCGTAGCCGGTGACGGTGTGAAAGCTGGAATGCTCATCGCGCAGCCCGACGATGGAGCGCACGACCGCGAGTTTGTCCATCATCGACGCCAGGCGCGGCAAGTACTCGGAAATCTGCACGCCCGGCACCCGCGTCTGAATGGGCCGAAACTCGCCGGCAATCTCCGCCGGCGCATCGGGCTTCAAGTCAAACGTATCATGATGCGACATGCCGCCTGACAAATAGACCATAATGACGGCTTTGTGCGAGCCGCCCGTCGAGCCTCCCGCGTTAGCGGGGGGAGTCGCCTGCAAAACCTGCGGCAACGCCAGCCCACCCATCGCCAGCGCCCCAATCCGCAGAAACGACCGGCGCGATAGGCCATCGCAGAATCGATTCTTCCCGCTTGACATCCCGTTCCCCCCGTATAGTTTCGGCAAGGGACATAGCATCCCCGCTGCTTTTCATGATAGGATAAACACCGCTTGGCAGGAAGGGTTTCGCAAACGATGGCGTAGCGGATCGGGTGTCCGCGAAGCGCACTTTCTTCTCCTACCCAATCCAGAGAAACTGCACGTATCCCCTCGTCCCAAGATGGAGATTGTTCATGGTTGCCCATGGCCACGTCGAAAACGGCGTCATTGTGCTTGACGGCGACGTCAGCCTTCCGGAGGGGCAGAAGGTGACGGTAGTTACCCCTGCGCTGGAGGAGGACAACGGAACTGTTGCGCCTTCTCAGGAGCGACAAAAAGCGCTGCCGGAGCTCATAGGCATCTGGAAGACGGACAATCCGCCGACGGATGCTGAAGTTGATCAAATCATAGACGAAGCAAGAATGAAGAAGTACGGCTAATGCGCGTGCTACTCGACATCAACGTGGTACTTGATTCGCTGTGGCAGCGCCAGCCCTGGCGCAAAGGAAGCAGACTGCCTCCTGCAAGCTGCAGCGCAGGGGCATTTCGTGTGAGCAGCGACTACGTTAGCGTTGGCTACTACTTTTTACATCGGTCGAAAGGCCATCGGCACAAGCGCGGCCGGGCCGCAGTCCGGAGGTATGTTGCGGCATTCGATATCATCGCTATCGGGCGGCAAACGCTGATCGATGCCGACGCGCTGCCTGGTGCGGACTTCGAGGATAACATCTTGATCGCGGCCGCCGTTGCTTCGTCGCTGAACGCAATCATCACCCGAAATGTGGCGGACTTTGCTCATGCGCCCATCCCGGTGTGGGAACCGGCGGAACTTCTGCGACGCATACGGTCACCCGGCCCGGCTTCGCCAACTCCGTAGTCGCATCAGCTCACTTGTAATACCGCTTCCATGCCTCGCTTGCTTGTTGGAGCGTGCAGCCGCGGCACTTTTCGACGATGACGTTGGTCAGAGAGCGGACTGAGTGTCGTCGAGCTTGTCGGTGGGTCAAGCGCGCCTGGGCGATCGAAAGGAATTCCGATTGGAAGGCGTCGGCATGTGCAGTTCCTGGTAGCACGGGCCGGCCATCGTTTGGCCGACGTATTGCCGGCGAACGTGAAGCGCGGACGAACCGTGTTGGCGGTGATATTCCGACGCTTGCAGCCAGCAGCGCAGCGTCGCCTGGTCGACGCTGGTGAGCGTGTCTTGCCACCATTTCGACACGTCCGGCTCATTCGCAGGCGGTTTCGATACCATCGTCTGCGAGCCGCCAAGCCAACAGCCCGGTATGCACACACAAACCAGAATCAGCCAACCGACCTTGACCAAGTGCATTTTTCCGCCCTCCAAAACCCACTTGGCCTTCATAGCGTCCGGACGATGGCCGCACAATCCTGACTTCCTGAATGTCGGCATGTTTCAAGCCCCCCAGTTCTTGGATGCGTTGCATTTCGGGAGGGGGGTGTGCAAGTATGTGATTGCAACGAATGCGCACATGTTATGCCGGCTAAAGGAGTTACGCATCAATAATGCGTTGTAGGCTCCTGGCAGGCGACCAACTTAGCCTCGGTACTGTTATCCCGACGAGTTGGAGATAAGCTAATGAAGCCGGTGGTTCCGGAGATCTGCCATGTCCGTCATCGACGACATTCTCGATATGATCCGCGTCAAACCGGGGAAGAAATTTCGGCTCAAGGATCACGATCCGTCCTGGGCCGGCGATCTGAACGTGTCCAAGAAGGAACGGAAGGCCTTCGCGGAGAAAATCCTCACCGAGGGCGTGTCCGCGCTCGCCGAAGCACAGGACCTGCTCTACGCAGCCGACACGCATGCCATCCTGTTGATCTTTCAAGCGATGGATGCGGCCGGCAAGGACAGCACCATCAAGCACGTCATGTCGGGGGTCAATCCGCAGGGTTGCCAGGTCTTTTCGTTCAAGCACCCGTCGGCGGAGGAACTCGATCACAACTTCATGTGGCGTTACGCCAAGGCATTGCCGGAGCGTGGGCGCATCGGCATTTTCAATCGCTCGTATTTCGAGGAGGTGCTGATTGTCAAGGTGCATCAAGAGATACTCGCCGCCCAACGCATCCCCGGCGCCAAGCCGACGAAGGAGTTTTGGCAAGCACGCTATGAGGACATCAACAACTTCGAGCAACACCTGACGCGCAACGGGACCGTCATCCTCAAGTTCTTCCTCAACGTCTCCAAGGACGAGCAACGCAAACGATTTCTCGAACGGCTCGACGATCCAACCAAGCACTGGAAGTTCTCCGACTCCGATCTGAAGGAACGCGGCTACTGGGACGACTACATGTCGGCATACGAGGATTGCATCAGCGCCACGAGCACGGAGTGCGCGCCGTGGCACGTCATCCCGGCCGATCACAAGTGGGTGAGCCGAGCGATGGTGGCGCATGTCGTAACGACGGCGATCTGCGACCTCGACTTGCGCTATCCCGAGGTGCCCCCGGCGAAGAAGGAACTGATCGCGGCGGCGAAAAAGGCGCTGGAATCCGAGCGCGAGGCGTAAGCGAAGGGTGAGCATGCTTTCGCTAAGGCGTCGCGCCAACAGACGCTGCCGAAAACAGACTCGGTGGAACCGGCGTCTCGGCGGTTCGGGACAGGCGAGACGCCTGTCCCACCGTCGACCAATCCGGGAGATTATTCTTGGCGCGACTCCTTAACGCCTCAGGCTCTGATGGACGTCCGTAACGAAAATGCCATATTCGCCGTCGCGGTTGGAGATCCACGCCAGCTTGCGTGAATCGGGAGACCAGGTAGCCCAGTTGTCGTAGCCGGGATGTTGGCTGACGTTGACCTGCTCGGTGCCGTCGGGGTTCATGACGTAGATTTCGTAGTTGCCGTCCCGATTCGTGGTGAAGGCGATCTTCTTACCATCGGGCGACCAGGCGGGCCAATAGTCCATGCGTGGCTGATCGGTCAGGCGCTTTTGCTCCGAGCCGTCGGCGTTCATGACCCAGATGTCGAGATTGCCCGCCCTCGCGCTGGTGAAGGCGATGCGTTTGGAATCGGGCGACCAGGTCGGCGAGTTGTCAATAGCTAAATCGTTCGTCAGGGCCTTCGGATTCTTAGCGTCGGCGTCCATGATCCAGATGTCTTGATTCTTGTTCTTGGTGCTGGTCCAGGCGATTCGTTTGCCGTCGGGCGAGAAGCGCGGCGACTCCTCGAAGAAGTTCTTGTGCGGCAGCAGGTTCTTCTGCCCGGAACCGTCGGCGTTCATGATGTCGAGTTGGAGCTTGCCGTCGGTGCCTTGCAGGATGTCGTAAACGAAGATGATGCGTTTGGAGTCTGGCGTCCAGAAGCCATCGAACTGCGGTACGGTCGCCTTGGGCAAGAGCTGAGTCAGCTCCGTGCCATCGGCGTTGACGGTCCACAACCCCATCTTGCCGCCGAAGTTGCCGCGCGTGAAGAGTAACTTCTTGCCGTCGGGCGACCATTGCAGGTGCTGCATGAACCCGGTCAGTTTCAGCACGCGTGTCGGTTTGGCGTCGGTGGAAGGAATGAGCCACAGATGCACACAGGTGAACACGGATAGGAGTAGCAGGTTACGTGTCATAGAAGCCCCGGGGTGAGGTGCTCCGAGCCCCGGGGTTCGGAGTACCTCACCCCGGGGCTCCTCATCATCCAAAATACGCACGATCGCGCGTCTCGTAATCTTTGTATCCCAGCAAGTCGTACAACTCGGCTCGCGTCAACATCTGCGGCAAGCGGTCGCGTTGATGGCCGAGAGTTTTCAGGTCCATGAGCGTATCGCGAGCCGATTTGAGGGCGGCGCGGAAGGCGGTCAGCGGAAACAGCACCATGCAATAGCCGAGCGCCCCGAACGCTTCCACCGTGAGATTCGGGCTACGGCCAAACTCGGTGTTGTTGGCCAGGAGTGGGGCGTCGACGGCCTTGGCGAACGCGGCGAATTCGTCCGGCGCTTCGAGGGCCTCGGGGAAGATCGCATCGGCGCCGGCTTGCAGGTACAACTTGGCCCGGTTGATGGCGTCCTCCATGCCATGCACGTCTCGAGCATCCGTGCGAGCAATGATGACAAAATCAGGATCGCGGCGGGCGGCCACCGCGGCGCGAATCTTGGCTGCCATCGCCTCCGCGCTGATCAACGCTTTGCCCGAGAGGTGTCCGCAGCGTTTGGGCAGCACCTGATCTTCCAGGTGGATGCCCGCGACCCCTGCGTCCTCAAAGAGCTGCACGGTGCGTTCGACATTGAGCGCTTCACCGAAGCCGGTGTCGGCGTCGCACAAGAGCGGCAACTTCGTGGCGCGGGCGATGATGCGGGCCTCATCGACGAACTCATTCAACGACAGAAGCCCGACGTCGGGTACGCCATACGCTGCCGACAGAGCGCCGCCGGAGAGATAGATCGCGTCATGGCCGATGCGTTCTGCCATCATTGCGACGAGGGCGTTGAAGACGCCGGGGATGGCGATCGGCCGACGCTGCCAGGCATTGCGCAGGCGTCGTCCAGGGGATACGGTGGTCATGTTTGCCCTCTACGATAAGCCCCGCCGCGTCGAGGCGGGTGGATTCGGCGCCACGCGCCCGCCTCAGCGAGGCGGGTCTAAACGAGCTTGACAATCGTGGGAAATCCTTTGACAAAGAACACATCGTTGCACGGAGGTCGTTTTATGCCAATCTCGCCGTCGCGTCCCCGTTTGGGCCGGGTTATCGATTTCGTCGGCATTGCTGTGCTCTTCTCGATATTCGCCGCGTTGGCGATTGTGCATTACCTACGGCTGGATAGCCGCCAAGAGAGCCCTGATCTTGCGACGGAGGCGGACCTCGATCTCGGAGACGAACCACCGAATCCGACGAACGATTGGCCGCAGTGGCGCGGACCGCACCGCAACGGCGTTTCGTCCGAATCGATCGCGACGAGTTGGCCGAGGGGCGGTCCGAAGCTTCTCTGGGAAGCCAAGGTGGGGGATGGATTCTCGAGCGTCGCCGTGGCCAAGGGACGCGTCTTCACCATCTTTCAGGACGGCCCGAACGAATCAATCGTGGCCTGGAACGCTGAGACCGGCAAAGAAATCTGGCGTTTCTCTTACGAAACCGCCTATCAGAATGACTATGGCAACGGCCCTCGCTCGACGCCGAGCATCGACGGCGAGCTACTCTATGTCGTCGGCGCCACCGGCATGATGCACTGCCTTAGTGCGTTCACCGACAATCCCAAGGGTGAGCAGGTCTGGAAAAAGGACCTGGCATCTGAGTTTGGCGCCAGGGTCCCGCGCTGGGGTTTCGCGTTCTCGCCGCTCGTCGAGGGTGATCGCGTCTTCATCATGCCCGGAGGGCAGAACGGCAACTCGCTGGCCGCGCTCAACAAACAGACGGGCGCCGTCCTCTGGAAGAAACACGGCGATCTCGCCAGCTTTAGTTCGCCGATCGCCGCGACCATTCACGACAAGCAGCAGGTGCTTTATCTCGTCGCCACCCGGCTCGTCAGCGTCGATTCTGCCAATGGCGATCTGCTCTGGGACCATCCCTGGCCGGTTGAAAACGAATGCAACATCGCAACGCCGATCGTGGTCAAGAATCACGTGTTCATCTCGACGAGCTATGGCCGAGGCTGTGCGCGACTACGCGTCGACAAGGAGGGCGACATGTTCGTGCCGAATCTGCGCTACCACAACAAAAAGCAGATGAAGAACCACTTCTCGACCTGCGTGCGCTACAAACGCCATCTCTTCGGCTTCGACGACGGCATCCTTCAGTGCATCGACTTCGTCACCGGCAAAGTCACCTGGTCGGAACGTGGCTTCGATCGCGGCTCCGTGCTCCGAGTCGGCGATCAACTCATCATTTACGGCGCCAACGGCAAATTGGCGTTGGTGGAGGCGAATCCGAAGGAGTACGTCGAGCGGAGCCGGTTTCAATTCTCAGAGCAAAAAGCGTTCTGCTGGACGGTCCCCGTCGTGTCGAATGGGCGGCTTTATGTGCGTGATCAGAAAAAACTGGCGTGCTTCGATGTGAGGGCGAGCCAATAGATGCAACCTCCGTAGCCTGTTACTTCGGTTTCTTCTTCAGCGTGATGACGCTGAACGTATCGCCTTCGAACTTCGTGGGCCGGCCTTTCTTGTCATCGTCCAGGCAGAAGCGGATTTGGTCTTTCTCGATGGCATAGATGCCGGGCTCCGTTTTGCCTTTGTCGTCGCCGACGAGGGCGGTAAAGTCGATATGCTTCGGCGTCTTGGTTGCATCGAGCTTTATCTCGTATTTGACGACCATTTTGCCCTTCTCAAAGGCTGTGAACGTGTTCTTGTCGATCACAATCTCCAGAATGGCGGTTTCGTCGGCCGGCACCGCCTTGCCTTTTTCGATGAGCGTGACGACGACCCAGGTTCCTTGCATGCGATCGAGGTCGGACGGTGGATCGCCGGCGTGGGCCGCGAACAGGACGGAGGCGAAGAGGACGAAGCTGCAGAGGAGTTTTCTCATGAAGGATATCCAAGTGTTTCGTCTAGTGTTCGCATGGCGCCACGCGAACGCTAAATGAAAATGGCGTGATCGTCAATTGCGTGAACGTTGCAGAACTACAAGCCAGAGCTCCGAGCGAATCGGCGAGGCGAATTCGCGCGGACGCGCTTGGTCCTTGTTGGTCTGAATGCAAATGCGCAACGTATCGCCGTCAAGCTGATAGATGCCGCGATCGACCCTGCCTTTCTGCGGACCGACGCGCAGGATCAGGTCGATCTCTTTGGGCTTTTTGGTCGGATCGATCAAGAATAGGAAATTCTCCGATGTCTTGCCCCCTTCGCGGATATTGATCGCGTTGTCCTTGAAGATCAGGTACAAATCCTTGAGTTCGTCGGCCGGCACCTTGTCCCCTTTGCTGGTCGACTCCATGACTTTCCACGTTCCCTGTAGCGCGGCCCGGTCGTCGCCGACGCTGGGAACGAGCACGATTGCGAATGCGGCAAACAGATTCATGGCGGCCCCTCTGACTTCTGACTTCTGACTTCTGACCGGCCGTCATTCTATCGCTGATTGCCTTGCACGGGAATGCAGATAGATTAGCCTCACTTCAATGCGATTTCTGCAATACGGAATTCTTTTGACAAGGAGAAGACGATGGCACACACCTTACCCAATCTTGCGTACGCTCACAACGCCTTGGAGCCGTTCATCGACACGATGACGATGGAAATTCACCACGGCCGGCATCACAAGGCGTATGTGGACAATTTGAACAAGGCCCTTGAAGGTCAGGCGGCCCTGGCGAGCAAATCGATCGAGCAACTTTTGCGCGAGATCAACCAGGCCCCCGATTCGATCCGCCAGGCGCTTATCAACAACGGCGGCGGCCATGCCAACCACACGATGTTCTGGGAACTGATGGCCCCCGGCGCCGGCGGCGAACCAACCGGCCCGCTCGCCGACGATATCAAGGCCACCTTCACCGACTTCGCCAGTTTCAAGGCCCAAGTCAACGACGCCGGCATGAAACGCTTCGGCAGCGGCTGGTCCTGGCTTGTCTTGGCTGACAACAAGCTCAAGATCGTCAGCACGGCGAATCAAGAAAGCCCGTACATGACCGGCCAGGCCCCGATCCTCGGCGTCGATGTCTGGGAGCACGCTTACTATCTGAAATACCAGAACAAGCGAGCCGACTACTTGAACGCCTGGTGGAGCGTCGTGAACTGGAAGGTCGTCGCCCAGCGCCATGCGATGGCGTTGGCCGGCAAATTGTAGAACGATCGGAAGCCCTGGGGTGAGGGTGCTCCCGAACCCCAGGGTTCGGATTGCCTCACTGTGGGGCTTCCCGATATCTTCAGTGGAGTCGAAGGGGATCGAACCCTCAACCTCCGCATTGCGAACGCGGCGCTCTCCCAATTGAGCTACGACCCCATGTGCAGGGATGCTTGAATTGTACTTGAAGGTTGGTTTCCGTCAACGCTGCTCTCGATCCCGCAGATTCGCTGCGGGTGTTCGGCCGGCTTCCATAAACTCACGTCATGCCGCGCTTCCCAGCAATTCACCACTGTACGCCGACGCCGCTGCATTTCTTCGGACGAGCCGCTGAACTCGCGCTGCTCGACAATGCGCTGGCCGGCGGCGAAACCAGCGTCGCGGCCATGATCGGCCCCGGTGGGCAGGGCAAGACGGCAATCGTGCAACACTGGCTTTCGCGCATTTCCCACGCAGAGCCTGAAGTGTTAGCGAAGGAAACGGCTTCCTTCGCTAACGCTTCAGGCTCTGACGGCATCTTTTTCTGGAGTTTCTATCGAGGCAAGAACTGCGATCTTTGCTTGCGCGAGATGCTCGCCTATGCCGAGGGACTCGATCACCCTCCGGACGTTTCGGCCAGCTATTGCGTGGACAAGTTACTGCCGATCTTGATACGCGAGCGCTGGGCACTGGTGCTGGATGGAACGGAAGTGGTCCAGCACGAGCAAGGAGTCTGGTTCGGGCGCTTTGTTCATCCGGAACTCGGGCGATTGTTGGAAGAACTGGCGTCGGTGGTAATTCCAGGCGTCGTGGTGCTGACGAGCCGATTTTCATTACCAACGCTCGAGCATCGGCGGCACGCCAAGGTGATCTCGCTCAGCACGCTGGACGAGCCGGCCGCCGTCGGATTGCTCGCCAGCTTCGGTGTGCGCGGCGATCTCACCGAGGCAGCGCGGGCAGCCGGGTTTCATGCCAAGGCAGTCGAACTGCTCGGGGCCTACCTTCACGCCTATCGCAACGGCGACGCGGTCCATTGCCGGGCGCTACCGACGGTTGCATCGGCGGACGCAAGCGACGAAGAGAATTACGTCACGCGCGTCCTCTGCGCCCTGCAAGCGGTGATGCCGCAAGAAATGCAGGACATTCTCGCGTTGGCGACGTCCTTTCGGCAACCGGCGAGCGATCGGCGTTTGATCGAATACTTGCACAGCGAATCGCTGCGACATTTGCTGCACGATGCCTGGCGGCGAGCGTATGAGCCTTTTGCAACGCGTGCGACCGCTTGGCTGCGCGAACAAGTGCAGACGCTCGTGACGCTGCGATTGCTCGAACGCGTCGCCATGGGTCGCTCGGACTCGGTTGGGGACGATGCGATCGTGCTCGACGCGCATCCGCTGGTGCGCCGCGGCTTCGAGCACTTACTGGGCGGCTCCCAGCATCACGTGGCGCGGAGCAGGGCAGGGTTCCTGCGAGGCCGGCCCGACCGCCACCCGCCGCTGACGCTGGACGACTGCCGCGAGGAAGTTGAGCTGTTTCACGCCTATTGCGATGCGGGGCTGTGGAATGAAGCGGACAGCACATTCGTGGCACTCGACAATCCGAAACATCGCTTCCTGTCGCCGGCATTCGAGCGCGACTTGCTCCTGCGTTTCTTTCCGAACAACGACTGGCGCCAGCCGCCGCTCTGGCCCGGGTTTGGCCGATACCGAAGCCTGGCGATCTGTTTCGAGATGCTGGGCCAATTCGGCGACGCCATCGAGGCGTATCGTCCGGCGGACGCGCCGTTGCGCGGCGATGCCCTTATCGCGCTGGGCCGATTGCAGCCGTTTGTCGATGAGCCGACCGCGCCGCACCCATGGCAGACGCTCTGGCAAGCGTATCGCGCTCATGCTCTGGCTCTTTTGGGCCGGCGAGACGAAGCGTGGCGCGTCGTGCAGACTGTCGTGCCCATGGATGTCTATGAATGGGTGCACGTCTTCGAGTGTTTGCACCGCATCGGTAAGCTCGCCACGCTCGACCTGAATAGCATGCTTTATCGCGCGCCGATGACGGACGAGCACCGCTGGGGCAAGCTGGCCCGCGAGCGTATGCGACTCGACTACGTATTTATCTGCAAGCCCATTGGTGAGCGAGGCGAGTCCCTTGGGCCGGCGTATCGCTCATTGATCGAAGCCTACGACCAGAGCGGAATGCCATTTGAACGAGTCCTTACTCGCCTGCGCTTTGCTCGTTGGCTCCTCGAATGCGGGCAACGCGAGGAAGCCGCCGCTGTTGGTAATCTGGGGCTGTCCCTTTGCCGGCGCTTCGGCATGACGTTGCTTGGGAACGAGTGCCGCGAACTTGCCGGTGCGCAAGAGCCGCGCACGCAGTAAGGCGAGCGGCAGGACTTGAATTACCCCCCTCTCGCTTCGGGAGAGGGGTTGGGGGTGAGGGCAGATCAAGGGAAACTGGAAGTCTCTCTCACACCTCCGGCCCCTCTCCCGAAGCGAGAGGGGAGGAAAAGAGTCGCCGCTCGCCTAGGCGGCGCCTATAAGGAGCCGCTTACTGCGTGCGTGGCTCCTAGCCGTTCGATTGATCCTACAATACCGCCATGATCGACGAACTCCAGAAGCTTGTGCGAAAGCACTGGGGGCATCCGGCGTTTCGGCCGCTCCAGGAAGACGCGATGCGTGCCGTGATTGAGCGGCGTGATTCGCTCCTGGTTCTTCCCACCGGCGGTGGCAAGTCGCTGTGCTACCAGGCGCCGGCGGTCCTCCTGGGCGGAACCACCGTCGTCATCTCGCCGCTCATCTCGCTCATGAAAGACCAGGTCGACGGCTTGCAAGCGTGCGGCATCCCGGCCGTGCAGATCGATAGCTCCCTGTCGCCCAGCGAACGTTTCGCCTACGAACAGGACGTGCGCGACGGGGCCGTGCGGCTGCTTTTCGTATCGCCCGAACGGCTCATGAATCCAGACTTCTGCAACCTGTGTCGTCAGGCCCAGGTCAAGACGTTCGCGATCGACGAAGCCCATTGCATCAGCCATTGGGGGCACGACTTTCGCCCTGAATATCGCATGCTGAGCAGGATCAAGGAAATCTTCCCCGGTTCCAGCGTTCACGGCTACACGGCGACGGCGACGCAGCAGGTGCGCGACGATATCTGCAAACAACTCGCGCTCACGAATCCGCTCGTGCTTGTGGGCAACTTCGATCGCCCCAATCTCACGTACCGCGTACTCAGGCGATCCGATGTCGAGCGTCAGATTCTCGACATTCTCGCGAGGCACAAAGGGGAGGCGGGCATCATCTATTGCTTGCGCCGCCGCGATGTCGATGACACCGCGGCCATGCTGAAAATGAGTGGGCACAAGGTGATGCCCTACCACGCCGGCATGGAACCGCACGAACGCAAACGCGTGCAGGAGGCGTTTATCAACGAAGAGTGCGATCTGATCGTAGCCACGGTCGCCTTCGGCATGGGCATTGACCGCTCGAACATTCGCTTCATCATCCACGCGTCGATGCCCAAGTCGGTGGAGCATTATCAGCAGGAGACGGGCCGGGCCGGGCGCGATGGCCTGGAAGCCGAGTGCGTGCTCTTGCATTCCGGGCAGGACGTGATGACCTGGCAGGCGATCCTGCAGAAGTCGGCCCAGGAGAATGACGTCAGCCCGGAGTTTTTGCCAGGCGCGCTGAAGCATCTGAACGACATGGACCAGTATGCCCGCGGCGCCGTCTGCCGCCATCGCGCCCTCGTCGGGTATTTCGGCCAGGCCTACGCCGAGCCGAGCTGTGCCGCCTGCGACATCTGCCTCGGCGATGTCGAAGTCGTACCGGCCGCGCTGGTCATCGCTCAGAAGATTCTCTCGTGCGTTGCCCGCGTCAACGAACGCTATGGCGTCGGGCATGTCATCAGCGTCGTACGCGGCGAGCAGACCGAACGTGTCAAGTCGCTCCAGCATGATCAACTCAGCACCTTTGGGCTTCTCAAGGAACATTCCAAGCAAGTCATTCGCGACTGGATCTTTCAACTGATTGGTCAAGGCGTGCTGGTGCAAACGCAGGACGAATATCCGATTCTGAAGCTCAACCTCGCATCGTGGGAAGTGATGAAGGGGAAGCAGAAGATCAACCTCGTCCAGCCGGTGCACAAGGAGAAGTCCGGAAGCGTCAAGCAATCGAAGGCGGATGTGACATCGTGGGAAGGAGTCGAACGCAATCTCTTCGAAATGCTGCGTGCCTGGCGTTTTGAACTCGCCAAACAGACCGGAAAGCCGCCCTACGTGATCTTCAGCGACGAGACGCTCAGGCAACTAGCGCGGGTGCGGCCGTCGAATTCCGAGAAGCTGCGCTATGTCTACGGCATCGGTGACGCCAAGCTTCGCACCTATGGAAGCATGGTCCTCTCGATTATTCGCGAGTATTGCGAGGAGCATGGCGTGTCGATGGAGAACGACTCTGCCCCTGCGCCGGACCCGGCGCCGCGCGCCGCCAAGCAAATGAATGCGACCCGCGCACTGGCGATCCAGCTCTTTCGTCAGGGGTCGGCCATCGAGGACGTAATGCATCAAACCGGACGATCCCGCAGCACCGTCCTCGATTATCTGTGCGACTACATTCGCTTGGACAAGCCCGCCAGTATCGAAACGTGGGTCGCGAAGGACCTGTACGAGCGCATCGCCGCCGCCGTCAAGCAACACGGCGCCGGACGCCTCAAGCCGATTTTTTTGGCGCTTTCCGCGAAGGTATCCTACGACGAGATTCGTGTGGTGATGGCTCATCTGAGTCCGGGTGCGTGATGCGGCGAGCCAGGCGGCGGAAGCCGCCGGTTGATGTGCACGGTCCACAACCGGTTCCATACGGAACTCGGCTCGCCCGATCCGTTTTTACTGCGGCACATAGGGATCCGGGTCCGGCGGAATCGGGCCGATGATGTCGTCCTTGCTGTCGACGATCAGCATAGTCTTGAAACTGCCGCGGTCCTCTCGGAAGGCGATATGGCCGGTGACCTTTATCCACGCGCCGTAGGGATAGAGGCCGGCAACACTCTCTTTCACAACGGCTGCCGAGCGCAACGTAGTTCGGTCACTGTAGCAGCAAGTGATTTGCAGACGCGACAGATGGAATGCCTGGTCGTTGCTCGCGATCGGCTCGAACTGGCCGCGCACCTCCACGAGCTTGTCCTTCCATTTCTCGCGTTGGGATTCGCTCGTCGCCATCTCCCAGAAGTCCTTGTAACTGATCGGCTCGCCCTTGCCCGACTTACGATAGGCGACGCCGAACGGCACGAGTTGCTGCAACGGATCGGGGCCAATGGTGATGCCGGCCGTCACCAGATAGGTCCTCTCCAGGCCCGGGCGTACAACGGTCCCCGGCGATTCCGGCGGATGGGTCTTGCCGAAGATGTAATGCGCAACCATCGAGTAAGCGAAAACTTGGATCACGAGCGCGGCGACGATCGTGGTGATCAAGCGGGCCCGAAAGACGCGAGTGAACATCATGAGCAGCTTGAGGTCGAGCATTGGGCC
This sequence comes from Planctomycetota bacterium, assembly GCA_016872605.1. Classification (GTDB taxonomy): domain Bacteria; phylum Planctomycetota; class Planctomycetia; order Gemmatales; family Gemmataceae; genus SIAQ01. The sequence goes on along the minus strand of VGZI01000020.1, from coordinate 37,003 downwards.
AAGAACCAGAAAGCCGAGCTTGGAGCCGTCGGGCCAAAAGAGCGGGAAGTTGGCGGCGACGAACGCGTCGGCCTCGCTGCACAGGCAGATGAGCACCGCGATGAGCATCATAATGCCGATGGCGACGGCGGGCACGTCGCGGATCAAGTCTTGCACGTTGGATTCGCGAATGACGAGCTTACCGATCGCCGCCATGATGGCGCCGAGTACCAGGAAGGCGAGGATATCGACGAAATCATTGAGAGCGGTCTGGGTGATGTTGTTGAGCCGATCGCCGGCAGTGCGTTCGGTATTGTTGTCGTTCTCCATGCCGCCTTGCCGTAGGCCGCGCAGGACGCTTGGATGGATGAGATTGTTGCCGTGGGACTCCCATTGCCAGTGCACGATGATCGCGGTGACGACGGCGACAATGTACGCTAACCCGACTCGCAGCCCCACGACCATATAGGGTCCGCCGAGCACGTCGTTCTTGCCTTCTTGGTTGTAGCTGGCAAAGGCGACGTAGGTGCTGCCGATAACGACGAGATTGATCACGGGCCCGGCTAGCATATAGGCCACGCAGACGCTGAGCGGTAGGCCCTTGCGTAACAATCGCTTCATGACCACGATGATGCCGCATTCGCACATCGGAAATACCAGCCCCAATAGAGCGCCGACCATGATGGCCGGCACGTGGTTGCTCGGCACGACACTGGCGAGCGCCTGCTGCGGCACGAATTCCTCGAGCAATCCCGCAAGCAGCACGCCCAACACAATGAACGGCAGTGCTTCATAGATGATGCTCGTGAAGTCGCCGATAAATCGTTCGTGCCCGGCGTCACTAATGCTCGGTGTCTGGCTCGGCAAGCCGAGCAGGTAGAGGATGATCGGCACCAAAATGACGACGTAGCGCCACGGCGCCCAGCCGTGATCGTGGTCGGCTTCGCCATGGTCGTGGTCGTGGTGGTGATGCTCGTGGCCGTGCTCGTGGTGCGCTTCTGTGGGCGCGGTGGTAGCGGCGGGCGCGGCATGGTCGTGGGAATGATCGCAGGCCTCGCCGGGCTTGTGCTCATGTCCACAAGCGGGGCCGTGCACATGGGCGGGCGCCGGCGCGACGGCGGTCGCGGCTTGCTCGGGGGGGCCACAGTCATGATCGCGGTGGTGGTGGTGATCGTGATCGTGATGATGATGGCCGTGATCATGGTGATGATCGGCGAAGGGCTGAAAACTCGGATCACGCGACTGCCCCCAGAGAATGCAGCCGCGCGCAAAGGCGATTACGACCAGGCCTATGCCGCTGAGCAACACGTAGGGGTGAAACGCTGGGGTGAGCAGCATGCCGAGCATGCGGCTGCGTTCGTTGTTTGATTCACCGAAGGTCTTGAATAACCACAAGCACAGGCAAATCATGCCGAACGCACCGGACAGACCGACCATGCAAAGTTGGTCGATGAAGTAGGTATCGTCATCATAAGAATGATCGTGACCGTGACCGTGGTCGTGACTGTGGTCGTGGTCGTGGCCGTGATTGTGGCTGTCGTCGTGGGGATGCGCATGGTCAGGCATCGGTATTACTTCTTTCCAACGCTCCCGTTGGGTTTCGGATTGTAATCAATACGAGGGGTGCGTGCGGTTTGGTTCATTGTATCCATTTCGGCATTTCGTCACGTACGGCGGAGCACCCAGCGGCCGAGCACCATCGAGGCGCCGAACGCGAGCACGGCAAGGACGATGATCGTCCCGCTGATGCCGATCTTGAAGCGGGCGCCGTAGGCCTCGACGAGCCGGCAGTTGATCTCCCAACTCAGGAGGCTGCCGCCCAGACCGACCGCCACAGCAATGCCGATCGACAGCCAGAACATCTGCCTTAGGTTGCCCGCAAGGTTGGCAGCGGCCGCGGCGGGGACGATCAACAGCCCATTGATCAAGAGCGTTCCGGTTATTTGCTGGCTCAGGTTCACCATTAACGCAAGTAGGACGATGAACAAGTAGCGGCACAGCCGCACCGGAACCTGCCGCGACAGTGCTAGGCTCGAGCTGGCACTGGCGAGAACGAGCCAGTTGTACATGACACAGAGGAAGATGCCCACGCCGATCGCCAGGGCCATGAGCAGCACAACTTCCCAACTCTGCACGAAGATCGGGTTGCCAAAGATGAAGTCCTCGATGCTGAAGAAGCGCCGGCTTTGCCCCAGTTGCGTGACGACGGCGGCCAGGCCAATCGATCCAGCGAAGAAGACGCCGATGACCGTGTCGCTGGCCAGCTCCGTCTTTTCGCGCACATATGCGATGAGCAGGCCGATGGTGATGCCGAAGCAGACCATGATCAGCGTGATGCGCTGGCGGACGAGTTGATCGTCATCGGTGCCGGCCAGCAGGCAGATGAGCAACCCAAGTCCGACGCCGGCGAACGCGCTATGAGCGAGGGCGTCGCTGAAGAACGCCATGCGGTTGCCGATGACGAGCGAACCCATCGCGCCGCAGACAAAGCAGACCGTGAGCGTGGCGATCAGCCCGCGGACGTTCTGGTCGACGGTCATGAACGATCCGGCGGGCCAGATTGGCAATGCGCAAATCTGGTAAATGAGTAGGTCAAGCCAACCGGCGGGCATGTCGAGCATCAATATCCCCCGCTTGCGTCTAGCGCTCGCATGGCGCGGTGTGAGCGCTAAACGCAAACCGCCAACACGCGATACATCAATTCCATCGCCTGCTGGGCCTCGGCTTCGGTGATGACCAACGGCGGCGCGATGCGGACGACCTTTTTCGCGAGTGGGCCAAGAAGGTGGATGCCGAGGTTTCCCTCACCGCGATAGCAAGTCAGGACAACGGCGTTGGCCCAGTCGGCTGCGGATTTCCCCGCGTGGTCGCGCATTTCGACGCCCCAGACCATGCCCCCTTTTTCGCCGCGCACCTGGGCGACGAACGGGAGCTCTTTCAGCTTCACCAGGCCGCGTTCGAGGATCGCCGAGGAGCGTCGGCAGTTCTCCAGCACGTTGCCGCGTGCGAATTCGTCGAGCGTCGCCAGCACCGCCGCGCAGCAGAGCGGATTGGCGCTCCAGGTGTCGGACCCTTCGCCGTAATCGAGCGAGCCGAACAGCGAGGTTAGCCCCACCGCGGCCGCCACGGGAACGCCGTTGCCCAGCCCTTTGCCGAGCACGACGATGTCAGGCTCCAGACCGTAGGTCTCGAAAGCAAACATGTCGCCGGTGCGGCCGAAGTTCGACTGCACTTCGTCGAGGATGAAGACGATGTCGTTGTCGCGGCAGAATTTTTGCAGCGTTTGCAAATATGGCTTGTGCGGATGATACGATCCGCCGCCACCAATGTACGGCTCCGTGATCAGCACGTTGAGCTTGCGGCCAAACTGGTGCTTGAGGGCATCGAGCTCGAGGCGGTACGGCTCCGGATCGAATGGTTGGTCGCGCATCGAGACGTCGGCGCATTCCTTCATCGGAAAGCCGATGAAGCGAACACGTGGGTCGCGCTCGCGGTCGATCTCGCTCCCCGTGACGGCGCCGGCGAGCCCTTTCTTGCCGTGAAAGCCGAAGCGAGTAGCAACGATCATGTCTCTGCTGCGATCGCGGGCCATCGCCGCCCAGAGCGCCTTTTGAATCGCCTCCGACCCCGACGCTGCCCACATCACGTGTTGCAACCGGTTCCCGCCAGGCCGGCTCTGCAACAGCTCCGCCAATCGCCTGCTCGCCTGTGTTTCGATCGGCGTCAGTGCGTTGTAGGCGGTGAGCGGCAGGCCCGAGAAGTACTCGTCGCGCCCGCGCCACGGCGTGTCCGACCAGCCCATGTAGCCCGCGAACTTCTGCATCCACGCCGACGGATTGTGACCCAGGTTCGCGACCAGCACTCCGGAGGAGAAGTCGAACAGCTTGCGCCCTTCCGGCGTCCAGTGGTATACGCCGGCGCTTTTTGCGAGCACGGCTTGCGTCGGCGTGAACGTCCGCAGACTCTTCGGCTCGAAGTGGGCCGCCAATTCGCGGTCGGCGTTGGACTTGGCTTCGTTGGCGTGTTGGATGGATACGGCCATTATGATTTCCGTGTTTTTCGATCATTATATGCGATTCGCGTCAGAGCCTGAAGCGCAAGCGAAGGACGGCGCAACCTTCGCTTACGCTTCAGGCTCTGACGTCAAACGCGCTCCGCATACAAAACAGTAGCCTCGCTCTTGCCCGGCGTGAGCAGGACCAAGCCGCCGCGCGGCGTGTTGACTTCGACGACGCAGCCTGGTTGACCCGCTGCTTGCCGGAACAACAGCGCCTCCATCGCCTGGACAATGGCGACGGTGTTGCGGTCGGCGCTCACGTCGTTGTACGTCAGCCCGCGCATGGCCGACAATCGCTGCAGCCGTTGGTCGCTCGGACCGCCGAACTCGACGTAGGCGACTTCCTCGAAGAACTTCTGGATGATCTCAACGCCGTAGCCGCGCTGTGTGCGTTCGCCCCACGGCTCGATGAAGCTGCCGTTGTAATGGTGATTCGGCGTGATCTTGAATTCACCGGGCGTGCGGCCTTCGATCGTCATCTCGACGCCGCGCTTGCGTTGATGCGCGTTCCAGACGCCGTTGTCGAATCGGAACTGCACCTCTTGATCGACGTAACCGGGGAAGTTGTCCGGCGTGACCCAGCTCGTGTGAATATCGAACGCCGCCTCTCGGCCGTCGGGGTAGGCGTAGACGACTTGCAGTTGCACCGAGTCCCACGTGCTGCCCGCGGCCGACCCGACGATCCCGCGCTGCCCATTGCACGTGATGCGGGCGAGACGCCAGTTCGTAGGCGTCAGGCTTCGCGTGACGGATTCCTCACGCGGAGCGTGAGGGCTACGATCACCGAAGGTGAAGTCAATCAGCTTGATGTAATGCACCGCGACATACGTCCCCGGATTGCGGCCCTGAATCCACTCAGCAAACTGGCTGCCGCTGATCGACTTCGGCTCCAGGAGCGTGCAATATCCGTTGTTGACGTGGCGAAGATTGCCGTCGACGTAGTGCGTTCGCAGCTTTTTGTGATCGGGATCGGCCAGCTTGTGGTAAACGACCTTGGCGAGCACGTTTTGCTTTCGGGCAAGCTGGTCGAGTTGGTCGAGTTCTTGCAGCGTGAGCACAGATGGTTTTTCGATGAGCACATGCTTGCCCGCTTCGAGAGCCAGCCGCGCCGCCTCGAAGTGCCGATCGTCCGGCGTCGCGACGCACACGACATCGACATGCGGCAACAGTTGCTGCGCCGCATCCGTCCCCGAAAAGCTGACGAACGGTCCGATGCGATTCCCCGCCGCTTGCCGATACTTCTGTGCCCGCGCTCCGGTCCGGCTCGCCACGCCGCTCAGTTCGACTTCGATCAGCCCGAAATCGCGGCGAAACATCCCGTCGGCATGCACCCGCTCGAAGAACGGGCGATAGGTGTCGTCAAAGATCATCCCCATGCCGATCATCCCGGCACGAAGTTTGTTGGTGGTCATTGGCAAGTTCCGTGGGTGGTAGTCGAGGAGTACTTTATGCGTATGCGTTCGCATGGCGAGCCGAGCCGCGCATGCGGCCGGTTGAGAATTGCATCGCAACTAGTGACGTTGGCGTAAACCAATCCACAAAAAGCGAGGCGTGCGCTAGCCCGCTCGCGCACCTCGAAGTAGAGCTATCTCTTGCCCCGAAGGGGCGCAACAAGTTAGCCCAGGGCAAGCGCAGCACCGCCTTGGGTAAAAGTACCTATCCGGACCAAGCCCTGAAAGGGCGCAACAAACGCTGGTGGCCGCGTGTGCCGCCCTTTCAGGGCTTGCCGGCCTGCGGGTCACTTTCCCAGGGCGGCGCTGCGTTTGGCCTGGGCTGTCATGTTTGCGCCCCCTTCGAGGCGCCGAACGGTCGCGGCTATCGCCCGACCGCTTACGCGGTTCGGCTCGCCAACGGAATACGCTTGACACTTCGCCGTAACCGTGCATAATCACATCAACCTGCCTTCTCTCCATCCGAGAGAGTTTTTCATGACGTTTGCACGCCGGGATTTTTTGAAATTGTCGTTGGGCGGACTCGGTCTGTCGCTGCCGGCGTTTTTGCAGGCGAGCACCCTCACCCCTTACCCCTCTCCCTCGTGGAGAGGGGACAAGGGTCAGGGGTCGGCTCGGGCGTGCATCGTGCTGTATTGCTGGGGCGGGATGAGCCATCACGAGACGTGGGACCTCAAGCCGAATGCGCCGTCGGAGTATCGCGGCGAGTTCAATCCGATTGCGACGGCGGTTCCGGGCATCTTCGTCGGCGAGCACATTCCGCGCCTGGCTCGGCACACGGACAAGCTGGCCATCATTCGCTCGATGCATCATCGCTCGAGCGCGCATGGCAAGGGGATGTACTGGGCGATCACGGGGCATGCGCCGTTTGCGGCGGAGGTGGCGGTCAATCTGCCGCCGTCGCGTGCCGATTGGCCTTGCCTGGGGGCGATGGTGTCGCGTTTTCGCCGAGCGCCGGCGGGGTTTCCGCACGCGGTCCAGCTGCCGTATCCGCTGGTTGACAACAACACTTTGCAGGCCGGCGACAACGCGGGCTTCCTGGGGTCGCAGGCCGATCCGGTGATCGTGCGGCCCGATCGCGGTCGGCCGTGGGGCGGCGTCTCGCGCGACCTCGGCGCCATGGTCTTGCAGCAAGCCGACGGCGTCGATTCGCCACGTCTTACCGCTCGGCAAGGGCTTACCAGCGTCATCGATCAAGGCTTCACGCCGGCGGCGGCGAACCATGAGCATTATCGCCGCATGGCGTCGGACATGCTGCTCAGCTCGACCGTGCAGGCGGCGTTCAACCTCGACCGCGAGCCGATGCGTGTGCGCGATCAGTATGGCGATCACCTCTGCGGCCAAAGCGTGCTGCTCGCCCGGCGGCTCACCGAGGCGGGCGTGCCGATCGTCACCGTCGTCTGTGCCGCCGGCGATCTCAACGGGGCGGCAGGCGATCACTGGGACACGCACGGGAACAACTTCAATCGGCTCAAACGCGATCTCTTGCCCCCGTTCGATCGCGCCGCCAGTGCGTTGCTTGGCGACCTGGCGGAACGTGGGCGACTCGACGACACGCTGGTCGTGATGCTGACCGATTTTGGCCGCACGCCAAGGATTAACGGCGGGGCCGGGCGGGATCACTATCCGAACGTCTTCTCGATCTTCTTGGCCGGCGGCGGCGTGCGCGGCGGCACGGTGTACGGCAGCTCCGATCGTCTCGGCGCCGAGCCCCGCGACAATCCGACCGGCCCCGCCGACGTGCACGCCACGATCTTCCAAGCCCTGGGCATTCCGCTCGATTCGCACCTTCAGGACAACACGGGTCGGGCCTATGCGATCACCGATGGCCGTGTGTTGCCGATCTTGGCATAGACCAGGTTTTCCCGCTGAACGCCTGCGGTCAATTTTCTGCCTAACTTGTACTGAAAAACCTGACCAACGCGGTCGTTTTCCATAAAATGCTTCGAACGTTCGCACCGGCTCGGCGATAGGTTTCGCCTTGGGTGTTGTCAACGATTGGATATCCCATCAGAAGGAGTTGCATCATGAGGAATTGGATTTTGGCGTGCGTCGCAGCGGTAGCGATCAGCTTCCTGCCGGATGCGGCCTCGGCCCAGGAACAACTGGCGGCCCCGAAGACGACGGTGGTTCAATCAAGCACGATGACGCGCATGGCGCCGCGCGGCGGATTGCTGGCGCGTCTGCGTGATCGCCGTGGCATGATGAGAGTCATGCCGGCCGCTTCCACGACCAGCTCGACGGTTCAACCGGCGACGGCCACGACTCCCGCGACCACGACGACTGCTCAGCCCCGCATGGGCCTGCTCGCCCGTCTGCGGGCTCGTCTTGCGCGATAACGGTTCGTGCGACCCGAGTCGAGGGGCGATGGGCGAGGGGTGAGGGGTGGTGTCCGAAGCGGGACACGCTTTCGTCCCTCGTCCGTTGCCCCTCGTCCCTCGTTTACGGGCCAGCGCTCATCGGGTCTCGCACCGGGGACGTGCTTTGCAGCTGGGCCAACCGAATTTGTGCCGATTCCGCCAATCGCGATCCGGGGAAGGCCTGGACAACCCGTTTCAGATAGAACTCGGCCTTCTTTACTTCTCCGCGTTTCAAGTAGCTATCGGCGAGGGCCAGGTAGAGTCCGCCCAACCGATCGGTCATCACGTCAGCGGCGTTCTGTAGCCATTCCGGATTATTCTTGATCTCCGCCGCGAGGGCGAATGCTTGCTGCCCTTCGGGCAAGTCCCCGTAGTTGCCGAGGATCACCTCGCAGCGATCCAGGCACGGAATGTAATCCTTGGTTTTGTAGAAATCCCGTGCTTGCCCAAGCAATTCCAGTGCTCGCCGACTGCGTTGTTCGGCCTTAAGCTGCGAGTTGCTTTGAGCAATCTTGATGATCATCTCCCCCGCGTCCTTGCTTGCTTGCAGGCCGGCGAACAAGCGTTGGGCTTCGGTGAGGACCTCAAGGGACTCCGCGATTTGCCCCTTGTCTTTGAGTTCCCGCGCTCGGGTCAGCTGGATCTCGGCACGTTTTTCGATGCGCTGCAGGAGGTCGGTAGCGTCCTTGTGCAGCGTTCGGGCCTTTTCGTTGTCAAGAATCGTTCGCACCGCGGAAATAGCCCGTGTGAAATCGCCGGCCGCATCCCATTTCAAGGCGTTCTCGAAGTCGCGCTTCATCGTGTCGGACGGAGTCAACGATGCGATCACGGCCTGAAGCTTGTCGTGCAGAAAGTCGGCGTCGTGATAGCCGATCATGGGGTCGGAGACGATGCGGCCTTCTGGCGTCGCGAGAACGACGGTCGGGAACGAATTGATTTTGAGAAACGACGCCAACTCAGAACTTTCCAGCCCGTTGATCTTGAGTGGGATGAATTTGTTGGTCAGCGCGGTCATGATGCGCGGATCGCGAAACGTAGTTTGCTCCATGCGCTCGCAGGGCGGACAAGCGGGACGCCAGAAGTCGATGAGGAGCGGCAGTTTTTTCGCTTCGGCCTCCTTGCGGGCCGCGTTGTAGTCCGTACGCCAGTTGATCGCGCCAGCTTCTTGGCACGGCGCCGAAGGAGCGAGAGCGGCGAGGAGGCTGCAACCCACGATCCAACGCCAGCTAGTCTTGCGGTCAACCATCGAGGTTTCCTCGCTGTCAATCGGACGCTCACCCGCTGCGTGCCTTCTTGGCCCGCGGGTGAGCTTTGTCGTAACTATCCTTCAATCGTTGCGTCGTCACGTGCGTGTACACCTGGGTTGTCGCCAAACTGCTGTGCCCGAGCAGCTCCTGCACGCTGCGGATGTCGGCTCCGTTGTCGAGCAGGTGCGTTGCGAAGCTGTGCCGCAGCGTGTGCGGGCTAGTGCGCGGATCGAGCCCCGCTTGAGCGAGGTATTTTTCAAGCAACCGACCGACGCTGCGACTCGTCAGTCGCGTGGCATTCTTGTTCAAGAACACGGCGTCCGGTGTCTTGCCCGCAATGCCAATGCGCTCGGCCAGCACAACATCCCGAGCACGCAACCAGGTGTTCAGTGCCTTGAGAGCCGCGCTCCCAAGGAACGCGATGCGCTCCTTCTTGCCTTTGCCCCGAATCGTGGCCACGCCAGCGTCGAGATCGAGGTCGGCAAGATTCAGCCCGGTCAGTTCACTGACGCGCAAACCGGCGGAATACAGAATCTCCAGCATTGCTCGATCGCGCAGGCCGAACGGATTGTCCGCCGGCGGCGCTTGCAACAACTGCTCGAGCGCCTTCACCGACAAAAAGTGAGGCAGCTTCTTGTCCTGCCGCGGCGCTCGCAGTCCTTCCGCCGGGTTGGCGCTCACCGACCCCTGACGGCACAGGAACTTGAACCAGGTGCGCACCGCGGCAATGCGCCGGGCGATCGTCGTCTTGGCGTACTCCTGCTCGTGAAGCCAAACGGTGAACGCTCGCAGGTGCCGGCTCGTAACCTGGTCAGGCGTCAATCTTTGACCGGGATACCGCTCGGCAAAAAAACCGATTACCTGCAATAGGTCCTCTCGATACGATTTCACCGTCAATTCGGACGCGTTTTTCTCCAGTGCCAGAGAACGCAAGAACTCGGCTACGGCTTCGTCCATCGATCACCAGTCCGCATTCAATCGTTAGGCCAGGCATCACCGCGCGTGCAACGATTGGACGACTCGCTCGGCGGCAGCGGCGTCGCCTCCATGGTCGCTTGCTCCCGCGCTTTCGTCGTCAGCACCATCGCGTCGAACCACGATAGGCTCAGGTCGGGGTCGGCCGCCTGATCGCGAAAGGTGTCGATCAGATGCGGTCGGCTGTCGTCGTCGTATACGAAGATGTAGTGCTCGGGACCTTTGACGAGCGCCAGCACATTCAATTCGCTAGGCAAATGGCACCTGCCCCGTGTGCCCAAGGATAAACCCCGGGATGCCGCCTTGGTGGTACCCTCTCGGATGCTCTGCTAGACGTGTTATCGTCTGAGGGGCGCGACAACTTCGTGATGGGTTGGGAAAGCGGCGCAACCAGGTACCGACAGGTTCCGTCCGCGCGGAAGAGTTTGCCCATTTTTCGCGCGGAAGGCGAGAATTCATGAAAGTTGCTGCAAATCCCGCACGCCGACTTCCTCGCGGCACAGGAAGGGTTCGCCGTACATGGCGCCGATCAGCCAGCCGAAGTAGCGAGCGCGCGCGGTGATGTCATCGAAGATCGTCGGCGGGGTGCTCGACCGACCGGCGATAAACTGTGAATGATAGCAGCGCAACGCCTCGAGTTTGCGTTCGTGATGCGGTGTAATGTCAAGAATGAACGAGGGTTTTACGTGCAGATGCAAATGCATGCTGGGGAAGTAGAGAATCTTTTCCGGATAGTGCGGTTCGCCCGGCAATGTGGTCTTCGTGAGCTTTGCCCAGAACCGAGCTGCGTCGACCAGGGCACTGGCGGCCACGTGATCAGGGTGGGCGTCCTCCCAGTAGTGCGTGATCAGCACGCGTGGCCGCAATTCGCGAATCATGCCGGCGACGAGGCGGCGCGCATCGAGGTCGGCAACGAGCGAACGGTTGGGCAAGTTCAGCTGACTGCGCCAATCGAGGTCCAGGATTGCCGTGGCCGCCATCATCTCTCGTCGACGAATTTCAAGGGAGCCATGCGGCGTCGGTTCGCCATCGGTCAGATCGAGCACGCCGACCTTGGCGCCGTTCGCTTTGAGCGACAAAATCGCTCCGCCGCAGCCGATCTCCGCGTCATCGGGATGGCAGGCGATGATCAGGTAGTCGAGTTGAGGAAACGGCGGGATCATTCGACTTTCAAAAAAACGTCGTGAGGTTTTGCCGTTAGAGCCTGAAGCGTAAGCGAAGGAGAAGTCCCCGCATCGCTCACGCGCCAGGCTCTGAATGTTGTCACTCCATCAATCCACCAATCGGGTCCGCGTGATAGACATGGTGCGGGCGCTGGGCGGCGTCGTGCCATTGCGCGGTCCGGGGCAGGCCGAGGGCTTCGTAGATTGTCGCAGCCATGTTCTCCGGGGTCTGCGGGCTGGTCGCGGGGTAGCCGCCGATGCGATCGGAACTGCCGACCACCGTGCCGCCGCGTACGCCGCCGCCGGCGAAGAACACTGTCTGTACGGCGCCCCAGTGATCGCGGCCCGGCAATGCGTAATACTGCGGCAACCCAAATACGCGCGGCGTTCGTCCAAACTCGCCCGCCATCACGATCATCGTCGATTCGAGCAAGCCGCGCACGTCGAGGTCGTCCAGCAAGGCACTGACGCAGCGGTCCATCGGCGGCAGCAGGTTGTCCTTCAAATGTGGAAACGCGTTGCCGTGCGTGTCCCATGTTTCATTACGGCCAAGGTTGACCTGGATCAGGCCGACGCCGAGTTCCACCAGCCGCCGAGCCATCAAGCACGAGTAACCGAACAGGTTGCGACCATACGCGTCGAGGACGCTCGGCGCTTCGGTCGCCAGGTCGAAGGCAGAACGCACCCGGCTCGAAGTCAATAGGTTCATCGCGCTGGCACGATGTTGATCGAGATCAAGCGGGGCCGATTGATCGAGCCCACGCTGCTGTCGTTCGATGAGATTGAGCAATCCTCGACGTGTTTCCATGCGCGATTGATCGAGGCCCTCAGGCAAGCGCAGCACGGGCGGCTGAAATACCGGCGTGCCGACATGGGCGTGGGGACGACGCTGATGATCGAAGCAGTCGGGGCAGGGGCCATAGCCGGGGCAGTTGTGCGACGCCTGAATCAGCCAAGGATCGTGGCGGTGGCCGAGCTCTCCCGCAAACTGCCCAGGGATGATTCGGCCCGAATGATGGATGTAGTTGAATGGGACGACTGCCGAGGACGGGAGAGCGTTGCGGCGTGAAACTAGATTTCCCGCCATCGATGCGATGGACGGGAAGTCCGCGGGCCGCGGCGCCGATGGATTGAACCCAATCGGCGCCTGGCTTCGGCCCGTCAGCATGATGTGATGCCCGAGCGAGTGATCGTTGGACGGATGCGTCAGCGAGCGGACCATCGCCCACTTGTCGATGCGCTCGGCCAGCTTCGGCAGATGCTCGCACATCCGGACGCCGGGGACGCGCGTGCGAATCGGCGCGAATTCGCCCCGTATGTTGTCAGACGCGTCCGGCTTGGGGTCGAAGCTATCTTGCTGCGCGAGGCCGCCGGAAAGGAAGATATAGATCACCGATTTGGGCTTGGCGGCGTGAGCCGCCGGCTGCGTCGCAGCGGCACGCAGGGCGAACGCGTCGGTGAGCGAAAGGCCCATCAACCCGATGGCCCCCGCCTGCAACATGTCGCGTCGTGAGAACTTCGGATGGTCCAACATCGTGTCATCCCCTGTGCCAGACTACGGCCCTTCCCTCCATCATAATCGGCGCAGCGGGAAGTCGCCATGTAAACCAGACCAGATTTGACGGGACGTCATTTCGCTCCCTTCGTCTTCAGTTTTCGGCGTTCTTCGAGAATTCCTTGAAGTTCGGCGATGGCGTCCATGTCCTTCGGTCGGCCGGCCGCTCGCTTGAGCTGAATGAGTTTCTCCAGGGTCACGATTCGGCATTTGATGCCGAACGCTTCCCATTGCTCGGTGTAGGGCAGCAGCTGTTCATATGCGCCGCCTCCAACGACCTCGCCCAGAAGGTCGAGGTCGCCCATGGACGTCGTCAACGTGAAGTTCAACCCGCTTGCGATCGTTCGTTCATCCCATTGAAACGGCAAACCCGGGGGGGCACCTCTCGGATAGGGTGTTTTGTCGGCGAGTGCCGAGGCTAGACAAGCGATGTTTTGTGGATCGCGCGCGTACACGACATCGACGTCATATGTCAGACGGGATGCGCCGTGGGCGATTGCGGCGCCGCCGCCGATCAGGATGAACTTGACCCGATGCGCGACCAACGTCGGCAGAATCTCGCGGAAATTCGAATCCACAATCAGGCCTGCTTCCTCGCCCGCCGCCCGGCTTCACGAAGCTCACGGGCGTACTCTGCAAACTTTTCGTACTTCTCAAAACGCTCAGCAACCGTCAGCTTGAGGTTCTCGCGCAACAACGTTCGGTCGATGTCCTTTTTGTAGAACTCGATTACCGGGTCCACAAAATCCGGCGGGGCCAATTCGCGAGTGTAGGGAACGGCTTCGTCCGACATCGATAATCACCTTCGGCTTGTGCGACACCTCTCCTATGGATGATACCGTCGATCGCTCGAGAACGCCATTCAAAAGTCGCTTATCCGTGAATTCGATTCCGGGCTCGATGAGGATATGGCAGGGCTTGCCAAAAAAATCGGCGCGGGCTAATTCATTCATCCCAGGGTTTTCTCGGGTTCCGGATCGACTCCAAGGGTTCGGAGTACCGCACCCAGGGCTTCGGATGTTCAGAGTAGCTCACTCGGTGTGTCCGGTTTGGGGGATGAGCATGATCCATGTCAGTCATCTGACCAAATACTATGGCGATTATGCCGCCATCCAGGATGTCTCATTTGACGTGCCGCCGGGCAAGATCGTCGGCTTTCTTGGCCCGAATGGGGCGGGCAAGAGCACTACGATGCGCATCCTGGCGGGTTTTCTCACCGCCACCTCCGGCAAAGCGACCATCAACGGGCTCGATGTCTTCTGGGACAACCTCGAAGTGCGCCGCAACATCGGCTACATGCCCGAGAGCTGTCCGCTCTACACCGAAATGCGCGTCAACGAGTACCTCGACTTTCGTGCAGGCATTAAGGGGCTTTCTAGCAGCCAGGCGACGCAGCGAATCAACTACGCCCTCGAACGCTGCTGGCTGACCGATGTCGATCGGCAGATCATCGGCACCTTGTCCAAGGGCTATCGCCAACGTGTCGGCCTGGCAGACGCATTGCTCGCCAATCCGCCGGTGCTGATCCTCGACGAGCCGACCGCCGGTCTCGATCCGGCTCAGATCCGCGCCACGCGCGACTTGATCCGCGAGCTTGGCCGGGAACACACGATCTTGCTTTCCACGCACATCCTCAGTGAAGTGGAAGCGACATGCGACAGCGTAATTATCATCCATCGCGGCCAGGTTGCCGTGGAATCGACTTTGGAGGAACTGAAGTCAAGCGTCGGCAAAAAGGCGCAGATCGTCATGGTCGTCTCCGGTTATCGCGATCCGAACATGTTTCGCGCAGTCGAAGGCGTGATCGACTTGCGCATCAAGGAAAACCAACGCGACGACACGATTGAGCTGCGCATCACGACGCACGACGTTGCCGATACCGCCCCGCGCTTGTGCGAATGCGCCGCCAAGGGCAACTGGCGCATCCTGGAGTTGCGCATCGATCGTCCGACGCTGGAAGATCTGTTCGTGCAGATAATGGAATCGGAACCGACGCCGGTGTGATGTCTTCTCTTCGTTTAGCGTTCGCGCGGCGCCACCAAAACGCAAAACGAGGAAGCTGGACGGAGGAGCTTAACATGGGTCCGACTCTCAGCTTGATTCGCCGAGAGTTTAGCGCGTACTTCTATTCGCCCATCGCGTACGTCGTGCTTGCCGTGTTTCTGGCGGTCACCGGGCATCTTTTTGTACTGACGCTCGAGCAACTTACCGAGACCGGGCCTCGCGGCATCGCCTATCCGATGGAAATCATGGTCGGCAATGTCGCGTTCTGGCTTATGTTTCTGTTTATTCCGCCCCTCTTGACAATGCGGCTCATCGCGGAAGAACGCAGTTCGGGCACTCTGGAAATGCTGCTCACCGCGCCCATCAATGACTGGCAGGTCGTCTTCGCCAAGTACTTCGCGTGCTTCGGCTTTTATGTGCTGCTCTGGCTGCCGACGCTTTTGTATCTGCCGGTGCTTGCCGACTGGACCTGGAGTTTGAAGGAGATAAGCGCCAACGACATCGCTACGCTGTGCGGGTACAGCGGCATCGGGTTGTTCCTGGGCGTAGGACTGTTCGCGTCGCTCGGTTACAGCGTGTATAGCCTGGCCGGCGAGCGCGACATTCTCGGCGCGATCCGTAACTTCTTGATCGTCGCGGTCATTGCCGTGATTGGCGTCTGGCTGGCAGAACCGATGATCTCCAGCGGCCAATGGCGCGTCGTGCATTGCGGCATCGATCCTGCGCCGATCATGACGACGTATGTCGGGCTTGCTCTGGCCGGCGCCATGTTCCTGGCGATCGGGTTGTTTGTCAGCAGCCTGGTGAATAGCCAGATGATCGCAGCAATCGTGTCGCTGGCGATCGGGTTGTTCTTCATCGGCGGGATGTGGGGGCCGGAACTAGATACCAGCAGTCAGGCCTATGACCTCGTGTTCTTCTTCACGGTGCCGATGCATTTCGAGAAGTACTTCATTCGCGGCATGATCGACACGCGGCAACTCGTCCTGTATGCCTCGGTCGCCCTGTTCGCCCTGTTCTTGACCGTTCGAAGTTTGGAGAGTCGACGATGGCAGTAACCACCGAATCCACGTCGTTCGTGAATGCACTGCACTTCATCGCGCGATGGATCGGGCTGAATGGGCTCGTCGCCGTCGCGGTCGGCCTGATGCTGTGGTTCCCGCTCGGCTATGAGAACGTAGGCTCCATCGTCGTTATCGCGGGCGCGTCGGCCGTCGGGCTGGCGCTCTTGGGCGAGGTGCGCGGCGTCGCGGGGGCGGTCGCGTCCCAGCGCGGGGCGGCCGGCGTCAATGTGTTGCTGCAAATCGCGTTCGCCGTCTTTCTCGTCGTCGCCATTAACGGCTATTCCTTCTTCAACTACCAACGCTTCGATTTGACCGCAGACAAGGCCTTTACCCTCAAGCAAGAGCTTCGCGACAAGCTTGCCAAGCTACGCGGCGACACCGACATCATCGTCTATCTGCAACACGTCTCCTTCGGCCAGCGCGTCGAGTTGCGTCAGGACGACTACGACCAGACAGCCGAGAAGATCATCGCGAAAAAGGTCGAGGATCTCGTCGAGCAATTTCGTGAGATCGGCCCCCGCTTCCGCGTCACCGTCTATGACACGCAGAAGAAGAACAAGAAGGAGATTCGCCGCAAGATCAATGAGATGAGCGGCGAAGCGCTGACCAAGGAACAGCAGGATGGGACAGCCGAGAGCGAGCTACTGAAAGACGTCGAGAAAGCGCCGGAGAACAGCATCTTCTTCTTCTCGAAAGAGCCCAGGCATCTGCAACGCATCGGCTTCAACGATATCTTCTATCTCGACAAGCAGGCGTCGCAGCAGGCGAACAACGGCAAAGGCAACGTCGTGCTGATCGATCAAGGGTTGCAGACGTTTACCGACAAAGTGTTCAAGATCGAGGAACGCAAACCGCGCGTCGCATTCGCGGTGGTCCACGGCTTTCTTGGGCAAGAAGGGTCGGATGAATACGGAATGCCCGGTTTCAAGTCAGCCCTGGTGGCGCGCGGCATTGAAGGTCGCGACATCATCCTTTACAAGAATCTACTGAGCCCTGACCCGTCCCCCGCTGCGCTGGAATTCGAAGAGAGCCGTTACGAGGTTCTCGAACTCATGAAGGGCCGCTTTGAAGATACAATCGAGGTGCTTGAGGACGAGATCAAGGAATACCTGATTGCCAAACCACTGCTGGCGCCCGACAAGATCGACGAGTTTAACCGTAAGTTCGTATTCTACTTCTTCGCTGCCGAGGGCTATCGGCCCAAGACGCGCGAGTGGGTTCAACGGCAATTACAAGAAGCCGCTCGAGTCGGCGCCCTCGTTCGACCGCCGCTCTCCGTTTCGAAGGGGACCTGGGAAGACGGGCTCAAACTCTGCGTAGAAGGCATCGAGTACAACGAGCGCGAAATCGCGACGTATCGCAAGAAGCTCGACAAGGTCGTGGCCGAGCAAGCAAAGCTGCCGGTAGACAACCTTGGCGAGCAGAGGCGATTCGGTGATGTTCGCGAGAAGTTCAAGCGTCTGGCTGCCAACATAGACCTTCTGGTAATCCCTCGTTTGACGTGGCGCAACCTCATCGAGAGACGCGGCGTTCGCTCCGACCTCCACACGCTCGACAAAGCTCACATTGACGCAATCAAGGACTTCATGAAAGCCGGCAAGCCAGTCCTTTTCTGTGTCGGGCCTCCCATCGGCGCCGCACGGAGCGACAAGGATTCGCTCGAGGAACTCCTGTCGGCCTTCCGGGTTACTCTGCCCAATCAAACGATTTTGCACACGGCTGAAGGCGAAGCGATGGAGGAGCGCGACGAGAAGACCGAGATCGGCGGCGCGGCGATTGAGCTTCCCCCTGCTGCGTTCGAGTGGAAGTCGTCGGCAATGCGATTTGCTGAAAGCGGCGCGGCCACGCCAAGCCCCGTACGAACCAGCCTGCGCGTGACATCGCGCGGTTTTCTCGAAAAAAATCGCGAAGCGCTCCGGGTGCGTTATGCTCGGCCCGTGTATGTCGAGACCTGGACCCCGGAGACAGTCGGCAACGCCATCGCATCGCTGGCTTTTCCAGGACCAGCGGGTACCGGACACGCCTGGCATTGGCTTCGGCAAAAGAAATACAACGAGAACGCCGTGTTCATGATGACGCATCCGGATTGTTGGAACGAGGACCGTTCACTTATCGCCACGGCGCAGCGTGCACCGCACTTCGAGAAGCCCAAGGTCGATGACCCAAACAATTTTACGCTTCTGGAACGACGCATGGGGCCGTTCCCCGTCGGCGTCGCCCTTGAGGCGGACGTTCCCGCCGAGTGGTACGACGGCGACGACAAGGGAACCCATAAGAAAGTCCGTCTTGCCGTCATCGGTGATGGCAGTTTATTCGTCGGCGACAAGCTCTCGCCGATGCGCGAGAAACTTTTTCTCGACGTGACCAACTGGCTTTTGGGCCGCGAGAATCTGCTCACGCGGGAAAGCTCGACTTGGCAGTATCCACGACTCGGAATCAGCGCCGGCGCCAAGAATCTCTGGGAATGGGCGGCACGTCTCGGTCTGCCGCTCGTTTTCGTGTACATCGGCCTCAATGTTTGGCTCGTTCGCCGCATGCGTTGAATCCGAACGAGCACGCAGCGCAAGCAAGTGCCGCACCTGCTTGCGCTGCGTGCTCGGCAAAAAAGGGAATCCCCGATGAACCTCAAAACCACCGTGGCGTTGTTGCTCCTGACCGGGGCCGCAGTTGGCGCCTGGTTTTGGCTCGACTCGCGCAAGGCGCCGGAGCTGTCGCAGAGTGCGACGGTGAAGTTTCTGCACGAGACATTGCAGCGGGACAAGATCACGCGCATCGAAGTCACGCGTCCGCAGCCCCGGCTCGAGCCGGTGTTCCTTGAAGCCAGTGTTGCCGGTCTCTTGGCGGCGCCCCTCGGTTATGGAACCCTCAACGCGACCTACTCGCTTGTGGAACGACACCCGCGTGAGTTGTTTGTTCTTCAGAAGGTCGGCAACGAATGGAAGCTGCCTGGCAACTGGCCGCTCCGCAAGCTTGAAGCCGAGGCCTGGCTGAAGGCGCTCACATCCTTGCGGACCCGTTTCGCTCCGGCGCCCTTGGGCGCGCCGGTTCATCTGGCCCCCTTCGGCCTGGAAGAACGTCAGCGCCCGCTCATTGTCACCGTGCACATGGACAAGGAAAAGTACACGCTCCGCTTCGGCGAGGAACCCGACGTCGCGAACCCATTCACGCGGGGTACCTTCGTTCGGCTCGAAGGCGAGGGCGAAGTGGCGCTACTCGGCCCAGGTGTGTTCGCAGCGCTCAGCCGCGATCTCGACTACCTTCGCCAGAAGCGACTCTTCCCATTCGAGATGGTCTACAAAGACGGTGAGAAAAAAGAAAAGGTCGAGCAGCTCGACGCTGCCCGCGTCGAGGTGGTTCACGGCGAGTCAAAATTCACCCTCGTCAAAAAGGCCAAGGAATGGACGCTGCAAGACGCTCACGAATGGAAGTCCGTGTCGATCCCATTCGCCGGGACCTACGAGTGGTGGCAGCCGACCTGTGCTGAGGATCGGCTCGACCCCGGTCAACGCGATGCCCTGCTGCGAGCCTTCCCCGATCTGTGGGCCGATGAGTTCGTTGAAAACAAGTCACTGCTCTCTTGCGGACTGGAAAAACCGGAAACGACGCTGGTGGTAACGACGCTGGGAGGAGACGAGCTGACCCTGCAAATCGGGTCGATGGCAACGTCGTCACGGGAGCCCAGCAGCAATTTTCGTTTTGCCAGGCTCGCCGGCAATGAGCAGGCGTTCATGATTCGGACTCGCCTGATCGGTGACGTTACAACTCGAATGGAGAAACTCCGCGACTCCCATCTGGCCCGATTCAAATCGAGCGACGTGCAGCGCTTTGAAATTCGTCAGGCCGGAAAGCACTTGATCCTCGCGAAAGTCAAGGAAGGCGACAAGGACAACGAAAAAGAAAAATGGCGCATCGAAGATGCCAAGGGCCGTGTAGTCGAGGACGCCGACACAAAGCTCGTCGAGGAGGCGCTCGACAGATTGGGCGATGCCCGGCCAAGAATTGACGATTCGCTCGATCCCCAGGATCTGGGCCTCGATCAGGCGAAAAACGTCATCCGCATCATGCTCGACGAAGTCGACAAGACCGCAAAGAAAGTTGACGGCAAGGACGCCAAGAAGAAACGTGAAATCGTCGTGCGGCTGGCGCAAAAAAAGGATAAGGACAAGGATACTTACTACGCCCAGGTGGATGCTTGGCCGCGCGTGCATCCGATCGACGACAAGGTTTGGAAGGTGGCCACCGCGACCGAACTGGCATTTCGGCCCCGCGAATTGTGGCGGTTCGAACGCGACGCCGTGACGCGCATCACCATTCAGGCAACGGGCACGCCGTACCATCTCGATCGCGCCGGCTCGGCCTGGAAAATCAGTGGACCACTTGAGGCCGAAGCGTCGGCCAAGGACATCGATTCGCTCCTTGGCGACCTGGCGACGCTCAGGTGCGAACGATTTGAAGCGAAGGCACCGCAAGACCTGGCCGGATTCGGGCTCGACAAACCGGAATTCAAGGTCACGCTCATCGCCAAGGAGGGAAAGCCGCTCACGCTGGAAGTCGGTAAGCGCTTCAGCGATCCGGAGCCGAGCCGATTCGCCAGGCTTTCGGGCGGCGACTCGGTGTTCGTGGTCAGCGACAAGACCTTTGCGAATCTACGCAAGGATCCTTTTGAGTTTCTCGACAAATCGCTTTTGAACGTGCAGGCCGGCGATGTTCAGCGGATCAAGTACGCCGGTGCTGCGCCTTTCGCGCTGGAGCGAAAGATGGGGCTCTGGCGCGTTGTCGATGCGCCGGTGCCGTCGTTCACCGTCGACGACGTCTCCGTCAAGGCCACGCTCGGCCTGCTCACGCAGTTGCGTGCCGACAAGTTCGCCGTCTATGGGGGCAAGATCGACTGGCAAAACTACGGCCTTGAATCGCCCGCAGAGACCATAATCGTCCAACTGGGCGAAGGCGAAAAAGGCAAAACGCAAGAACACGTCATCGCCATCGGCAGAGAGGCGCCCGGAGGCGGATGGTATGTGCGCGTTGACAAGAAGGATGCGGTCGCGGTGCTTGGCGCGGAGTTCGCATCGTTCCTGCGGAAGACCTATCTCGATTTCGTTGACACGCGGTTGCTGCGATTCGATGGCGATGCCGTCATGACGATTGACCGCAAGATGAAGGATGCCGACCTCGAGCTGACTCGCCGCGACGACAATTGGCTTATCACGAAGCCAAGCACGCGGGACGCGGATCTCTTGATGCTGAGTGACTTCTTGCGCCGAATCTCGAACTTGAGCGCCAAGCGCATTGCCGCATTCCCGGTCAAGGACCTTGCAGCATATGGCCTTGAAAAGCCCATTGCCGTGGCGACGATCAGCGTTGAGATCGACGGCAACGTGACCAAGCACGTCATCAAGCTCGGCAACTTGACGAAGGATGCCTCGAAGAAGGAAACGGACGAGCGCTTTGCCCTCGTCGGCGATCGGCCAATGGTGGTCGTGCTGTCGGCGGAACTATCGCGGCACCTGTCGGCGCCGCCGTTGTACTATGCCGATCGCAATCTGGCTGCGTTCGGCAACGTCGATCGCGCCGAGATGACGGCAGGCAACCGTAGGCTCGCATTCTCCCGGGACAACAAAGGATGGAAGCTGAGCGAACCGGCCGACGGATCGGCCGACGGCGCGACGCTCGACGAACTGATACGCGCCATGCAGCGCCTGCGCGCCGATGAGATAGTGGCCGATAAGCTGTCGGATGCCAAGAAATTCGGCTTCGACCAGCCCCTTGTGCAGTGGCGCTTCAAGCTCGGCGATTCGGAACAATTGACTCTGATCGTCGGCGCCAAGGAAAACAGTCAATCCGATGCGCGCCGCTACGCCCGTGTCGGCGACAAGAATGTCGTCTTTCTTCTGAGCAGCAAGATCACATCCCGGCTGCAAAAGGAGATCCGTACGCCCTGGCCCGCCTTCAAGTCAGCCGACGATGGGAAATTGACTGTTTCCCAGGCCGGCAAGTCGTTTCTTCTGGATCGCAAAGATGGGACCTGGCGTTTCACCGACGATGCGAAAGCAAAGATACACACGTTCAACCTCGGCAACACATTGGCGATTCTGGAATCGCTGAAGCCGACCAGGTACGTGACCGATGCAAAGGCAGACCTAAAGACATTCGGACTGGCGGACCCGGCCTGGAAGATTGAGTTCGAGGTCGGCAAGGAGAGGCGCGAACTTTGGCTCGGCAACGCCGACGACAAAACAGGGCAGAGATACGCGACAACGCCCGGCTCCGGAGCGGTATTCTTGATCGACGAGGTCGACGCCATCATCCTTGCGCGCCCGCGCTCGGCCTATGTCGAGGAGAAAAAAGAGAAGTGACGCATGTCCGATCCGGGGCCGAGGCGTGGGCCTTCGACGCCGACTGAATGGGTAATCGCCGGTATTTTCCTTGCCGCGATTCTGGTGGCGTTTGCGGCGGAGATTCTCGACGATTACACGCCGTTCAAGCTGAGCGCGGTCTTGTTCGTGGCGTTCTGGATGCCGTTGATCGCCGTGCACGAAGCGGGCCATGCCGTGGTGGCTTTCGTGTTTGGCTGGCGCGTCAAGCAGATAGTCATCGGCATGGGCAATCCGATCGGGCGATTTCGTATCGGCTCGGCCGACGTGGAAATACGGCTGTTCGCCATCGAAGGAGTCGTGCGCTGCGTGCCCACGAAGCTGCGCCTGCCGCATATCGAAAGTGCGCTAATTTTTTTCGGGGGCCCGGGCATCGAGTTGCTGTTGGCCGCAGGCATCGTCCTCATCGGAGGTGCGGACGTGATGCTCGAGCCGAGCGACGAATACGGCGTGATCGTCTGGCAGAGTTTGGCGCTGGCGGCTGCGGCGCAGGCGGTTTTTAACCTGATCCCGTTTGTGGTCCGCGGCGCCGACGGGGATCTCGTTAGCGACGGATTCGGAATCATTCTCAGCTTGTTTCGCCCATGGAGCTATTACGAGGCGATGATCGTTAGATGGCTGTCACTTTTTTTCGGAGGACCTTTCATGCGCGGGATTAGTTTTGGCATGGTCGCGGTTGGATTGCTGGCGATCACGGGATTGTCGTCGGGCGGCGACGACAAGAAAGCTGCGGCGGACCTGAAGAAGCTGCAGGGGACTTGGCAGTTTCTCTCACAATCGGTGGGCGGCAAAGATCGGCCCAAGGAAGATGTCGCCAGACTCACCATTACCTTCGCCGGCGACAAGTGGACGGTTCGCGACGGGGACAAGTTAGTTCAGGCCGGCACGCACAAACTGGATCCGTCCAAGAAGCCGAATCAGGTCGATGCTATCGTCACGGACGGCGAAGGCAAAGGCGGCACCACGTAGGGAATCTACGAGTTCATGAAGGGCAACACCTTGCGTGTTTGCTTCGATCCGCAAGGCAAGGAGCGGCCCAAGAACTTCACGGCAGAGGCGGGTCAGTTCGCCGCGACGATTCAGAAGATGAAAAAGAAGACGCCCTAGCGAATGAAACGAGCCGCGCAGGCAGTAAGCGGACGTGCGAAACCGCTTACTGCCTGCGATGCTCTCGATGTCATTCGTTCCTTATGCATTCCAAGCAAACACGCGAGGCGCTTATGTGCGGATGGCGATGGCTAACGTTCCTTTTCATCTTTGGCTTCAGCGCGTTGCCGCTTGATGCCCAGGCAACCAAGAAGCGCGTGTTGTTACTTTGGCATAGCCCCGACGGGCATCCGAAGGACACGCACGAGTATCAACTCGGTCAGAAGATTCTCAAAGCGACGCTCGAAAAGCACGCACCCATCGAGGCGACGCTGGCCTGCGCCGATGACCCCTGGCGCGAAGGCCCCGATCTCCTGGCCAAGACCGATGGCATTGTGCTTTTCGTTTCCGAAGGGGCGAAGTGGCTCAATGCCAATGACGCACGATTGGCGGCGTTCAAGGCGAACGCCAAGCGGGGAATTGGATTATCCGTCCTGCACTGGGGCATGGGAACGAAGGACGCCAAGAACATTAAGCCGTTCGTCGATTTGTTCGGCGGTTGCCACGGCGGACCCGACCGAAAATATGCGGTAGTTAGTACCGACGTGAAAATCGCCGGCGGTAAGCATCCCATCCTCAACGGCCTAGCCGATTTCAAGGCTCGCGACGAGTTTTACTACACGCTCAAGTTGGCCAAGAAAGTCACGCCGCTCGTGACGGCAGACATCGATGGAACGTCGCATCCGGTCGCCTGGGCCTATGAACGCGACGACGGCGGACGGTCGTTCGGCTTCAGCGGCCTGCACTTTCACGAGAATTGGCAGCTGCCCGAATATCGCCGCCTCGTCGCTCAAGGAGTCATGTGGACCGTCAACGTGCCGATCTCCAAAGCGGGGATCGGCGCTAGGTAATGAGGAGAACCGAACCGGGGGACCGAACGCATGGCGAAGATACAGAAAGCGGACTCGGGGTCAGAACCGCTGCCGCATCAAACGGAGGTCTATTTCGTCGCGTTTCCCGAACTGGACTATGCGGCACTTGCGAAATTTGTGGATGCGTGCGAACCCGGTTGCATGGACCCGTGCGAGATACATGAAGTCGGCGACGATGAGGAGGATGAAGCCGCGAAGGATTCGTCGATCAAAGTCGATGCATTCGCGGCCTATGTCGGCAGTATGACGATCGGCGGCCTGGTGCACGGATTCCCGAGCAAGGGAATTGAAATAATTCGCCAAGCTGGCATGACGCCAGCGCTGCGCGAGGAGATTCTGAGTCATCAAGCGTATGCGCTTTTGACGCTCGTGGGCGGCGACGACCTGCATCCAATTGAGTGCACGTTGTTCATGTACAAGATTGCAGCTGGGCTGTGCATGCAAGGCGCCGTCGGCATTGGCAATATCCATACAGGGCGTGTGTTGCCCGCCGGCGTGTTGCGTGAAATCTTCGGCAAGCCGCATGACGTATCGCCGTGGGAGTTGCTGCGACAAGGCGAGCCGCCGCAGCTCTTGATGAGCGTCGAACGGCTCAACTTGAGTGGCGGGCGCTACCTGGCGACGTGTGGCCCGGCTACTGCGGGTTGCCGGACCTGGCCTGGGAATACACAAACGCCCGCGATGCCGACGAAGTACTGGGTATGTTCCAGAACTGCTTCCGCTACATGATGGAGAAAGGTCCGGTGATCGAGCCGGGCCATACGATCGGTTATGACGAGAACGTCGCCTTTCGGTTCGCCCGCCTACCCAAGGGCGTGGTGTTGCCATACCCTGTCGAGAGCGTGCTGTTGATGACCAAGGTCGGCGCGCGCGGATAAAAATGTGCCGCTTGCGTGCTACAACGCAAGCGGCAAAACCCAATCTGAGGAGCCTCTCTATGTACTGGACCCGCTGGACTTTCACGTTGCCCCTGATGGCATTGCTTGCCGTTCCCTTCGCGGAAGGCGATGACAAAAAGGCCGACGACAAAAAGCCGGAGCCAACGCCGCCCCGCAAGATCGTGCGTCTCAACAAGAAGGCGTTCAACAAGCTCGTGCCGAAAAAGGCAGCCGTCGAGACGATCGCGCGCGGCTACATCTGGACAGAAGGCGTCGCGTGGAACAGGCAGGGCAACTTCCTGGTGTGGTCGGACATCCCCCACAACGTTGTGCATAAATGGGAAGAAGGCAAGGACGTTACCGTGTTCGTCAAGTCGTCCGGCTACACCGGCAAGACGCCGCGCGGCGGCAAGCCGGGCGATGAGCCCGGCTCCAACGGCCTACGCTTCGATATCGACGGCCGGCTTACCTTGTGTGAGCATGGCGACCGCCGCGTCACACGCATCGAGAAAGACGGCAAGAAGACCGTCCTCGCGGACAACTACATGGGCAAGAAGTTCAACAGCCCCAACGATCTCGTCTATCACTCCAACGGCGACCTCTACTTCACGGACCCGCCGTACGGATTGCCCAAGCACTACGATGACCCCGCTCGCGAACTCGACTTCTGTGGCGTCTACCTGCGCAAGAAGGACGGGAAGATCATTCTTTTGACCAAGGAAATGAGTCGGCCGAACGGCATCGAACTGTCACCTGACGAAAAGACGCTTTACGTTGCCAACTCCGATCCGGCCAGTCCGATCTGGAAGTCGTTCCCCGTCAAAGACGACGGCACCCTCGGCGAAGGCAGAATTTTCGCAGACGGCACAAAGTGGTTCAAGGACAAACGGCCCGGACTGCCGGACGGCATGAAGGTCGATGTCGATGGCAACCTCTGGGCCACGGGTCCCGGCGGCGTTTGGGTGTTCAGCCCGAGCGGCGAAGTGCTCGGCAACATAGACACCGGCACCAACACCGCCAACGTCTGCTTCGGCGGCCCGGACGGCTCAACGCTTTACATTGCCGCCAATCACGACATCTGCCGTGTGAGGACGTTGACGAAAGGGAAGGGATTCTAGCGGAGTTTCGCATAGCGCCCGCACGACGCCGCGCGGGCGCTAAACAAATCACAAAAGGTTGCGCATCATCTCGCCGCGCGACACCAAACGGCGGCCGCGCGGTTCTTCAATTTGTAGTGCCTTGAGAATGCGCGTGCGAAATTCACTCTGCACTTGCTCGACAGCAGTTCGCGAGTTGCTTGGCAAGGGTAGGAAGCCGCCCGCTCGGCGATCATGGCCCCCCGCCCGGCCGCCCATCTTCTGCACGACGTTTCGCAGGATTTCGCCCGCTTGTGCCCGCGGCACATTGCTTCGCACCGACAACGTCAGCTGCTCATCGTGAACACCCGCACAGATCGCCCACCGAATGCCTTCTAGGCGAACCATGAAGTCGACACACTGCGAGCAGAGTTCCGGGTTCGGAAGCTCGTGGATCCAGCTGATGAGCAACTTGTCGTAAACGAAGGAGCTTTGCAGCGCTTGCAGCAACGATTCATAGAAAGTCTCAGGCAACGGGGCATTCTTGATGCGAGCGATACAGTCGCGGTCAGCCAGCGCATATAGAGTTTGCAGGGCCATTTCGTCGATCGCGTTGGCCTCACGCGGGAAACCCGAAAGCTCGGTGTCTATGCCATAGAAAAGTGAAGTGGCCACGTGTTCAGGTATTCCGACTTCCTGCTCGGTCAGGTAGCGGGTCACTAGGGAGCAAGTGGCGCCGACGCCGCGGCGAATATCGAGGAATGGAACGCCGTCGAGGTCGCCCGGCGTCTGGTGATGGTCGATGACGGCGTAGATGTTGGCTTCGCCGTTGAACGAGTGCCTAGCGGTCTTGGGCTGGCTGTCGACCATGACGACAGCCGTGTGGTCGCTCCACTTGACCTTACTAATCGGCGTAAGGTCAATGCCCAAGACTTCAACCATCATGCGGTTCTCAGCTCGGCATATCGGCCCGTCTTGCGTGATCTGGACCGGGATTCCAACGCAGGTTTCGATCAGGTGTGCCAGGCCCACCATGCTGCCCAAGCTGTCCGGGTCTGGATGAACATGGGACACGACGGTAACGCCGTGGAAGTCCTCAAGTCCTGCAAGAAATCGATCCGATCGGCGAGCTACCGCTGTGCGCGATTGGCCAGCGGTTGCAGTTCCACGAGCCATAGTAATGCTCTCTGACGACCGACCCCTCGTCCGTAGGCCTGTCACTTGCATGTACAAAAATACATGTCTGTGCGATGGCGAGGCAAGTTCACCCGTCATGGGCCAAGTCGGCGCGTCTCCTCCCTTGTGCCCGAATCCATGGCACCGTTCATTGTATCAAAATCCAGGGCGTCAAGCGGCTACAACCCCTCCATGGCGTTTTGTCGGCAAATCTCCTCCAAGCGTAACCACAGATTCGAACTCACGGGCATCACCGACAATCGGGAAATCCTCAGCAATTCCCAGTCGGTGAACACGGGATCGGCCTTGATTTGGGCCAGCGTTACGGGCGGATTCCATCGCCGAACGGGGACGACTTTCACGGCGATCGCCTTGGGATCGGCGCTGTCCGGGTCGGTCGTTGGATCCGCTGCAACCTGCATTTCCCCCACAATCGCTCGTTCCGAACCGGTATGGTAATATAGCACCCGATCGCCTTGGCGGACGGCACGCAGGTGTTGGCAGGCCAGGGCGTTCTTGACACCGGCCCAAGTTGTACTTCCATCCCGCTCCAAGTCGGCGAAGTTGTAGCAACTCGGCTCCTCTTTGAAGAGCCAACCACCAGCTTTTCGTGCTTTTTTCGCCATCTCAGTATTATTTTGTACACTCATCCGTCGTTTTCTGGCCACGGGAACCGGCGGTGTGGGAGGGCGAGCACTTCTGTTCGTGCCGTCCCAATCGTCGTTGGTCGCTGCGGGCGGAAGAAGATCGTAGCAAGGCTGAAATCGCCTCGCAAGATGCCTCATTACGAAACGGATAGAGTTTTTCGATTTGGATTCCAGACGTGAACTAGGGGATAGGCGGCGAAAAGAGGAAAAACTGCCCGGTTATTCCGACTTTCCAGCGGCTCGGATCGCGGTCACCTTCTCGTAAAGCAGAGCGCGGGCGGAGTTCAGGAACGCTCGGACCGCCTCTTCTCGGTAGTCGGCATAGGTCCACGGCCAAACTTCAAACGCCCCGGCTTCGAAGCGCAGAGTCACCTCCGCGAAAATGTCATCCTTGAGATAAACCCGATGGGCCTGGTCTTTGGTCGACGCCAAGAGAAACTTGCCGAGCTGGATCAACCCTGGATCGAGATTGAGCGGGCGCCATTCCGTATGTCGTCCGCTCGTCGCCAGCGCCTGTTCCAGAACGATCGCGTGACGTTTCACTTCCGGCAAACAATCGGCAGGCACGATCGAGTCGAATACGAGGAACCGTTTGATGAGGCCGGTCCCCATTGTCGCGTCGTAATACTTCGTGTGATGAAACGGAAAGTCGGGACTGACAAGCGAGATCGGGCCGTAGGTCAACCGAAGTTGCTCCTTGGCCCAGTCGAGCGCGTCGACATGCCGGCTAAAGCAGGCGATGACAAGTAGAGAGTAAGTCGGTTCGCGGGGAACGCCCATGGGATACTCGCCCGCCTCGTCGAGGCGGGGTTAAACGATGGCCTTGTTTTTCTCGGCGGCGGCCGCTTCTTTCTTCTTCCGGCGTTCTTCCATCTCGTCGGCGAAAAGATTGCGCACGGTACGCTTGGAAATCCAGTCCGCAAACCAAGGGAAGAAGCGCGCGACGAGGGCGAGCAGCCAGCCGTAGAAGGTCAGCACCGTGTCGTTATCGCCGCGCTCGATGGCCCGAATCACATAATAGGCGACGTCCTCGGCCGACATGCCGCGCATGTGGTCGAGCTGGACCATGGCTTTCTGCTCGATCATGTTCTGAGAGAAATTGGTCTGCGTCAAGCCGGGGCTGACGACGATGACATCGACGCCGTCTTTGGCCAGCTCGGCGCGGAGGGCCTCGCTAAAGCCGGCGACAGCGAACTTGCTGGCGGAATACTCGCTGCGTGCCGGGAGACCGCGTTTGCCGGCAACCGAAGAGATGTTGACGATGGCGGGCAAATTGCCCTTTTTCAGCATGGGCAGAAAGATGCGCGTGGTTTCGGTCAGGCCGAAGAAGTTGACCTCCATGATTTCGCGCAGCCGTTCAGGGCCGCAGTCGGCGAAATGGCCGGTGGCGCCGATGCCTGCGTTGTTGACGAGAATATCGAGCCCGCCGAATGCCTTTTCCGTGGCGTCACGCAAGTGCTCGCGGTCGGTCGCCTTGGTGACGTCGGCCTGCACGATCTCGATGACCCCGCCCTTCGAGCGGATCGGCTTCGCGACCTCTTCGAGCAACTCCAGTTTGCGAGCGCAGGCAATGACCTTGGCGCCTCCCTCGGCTGCCGCTTCGGCGAGCGCCTTGCCGATGCCTTGTGACGCCCCCGTAATCAGCATGCGCGAACCGGCGATCGAACGGCTTTGCCCCATGGTTCTCCTCGGGTTTTCTTTCATCATAACGCGGCCTGGAATTTTCACGATGCCAAACGCTCGATGCGCCGCGGAAAAACGGGGAAGCCGTGACGATCGTAGCGATTCTGACGTTTGCCGTTAACGCCTGGCGCTCGCTTGGCGATCTGCGAGCGCTAAACGCAAACGGCGGCGGCAAAACGAAAAAACCGGTTGAACTTCACTCGGCAAATCCTAAACTCCATCCCTACACAGACACTACTACTTCATCCCAAAGGAGTCCTCGCATGTCCATGTACATCGGTGAAGCCCTCGTCGGCGAAGGCAACGAGATCGCCCACATCGACCTCTTGATCGGCTCGAAGGACGGCCCCGTCGGCATCGCATTCGCGAACGCGTTGGCCAACCAGAGTCACGGACATTCCAACTTGCTAGCCGTCGTCACGCCGAACCTGATCTGCAAGCCAGCCACAGTCATGATCACGAAGGTGACGATCAAGGGGGCCAAGCAGGCGGTGCAAATGTTCGGCCCCGCACAGGCCGCCGTCGCTCGCGCCGTCGCTGACAGCACGGCCGCCAACATCATACCGCAGCACCTGGCCGACAACTTTGTCATCGTTTGCGGCGTTTTCATCCACTGGGATGCCCAGGATGACACGAAGATCTACCAGTACAACTACGAAGCCACGAAAATGGCGATCAAGAATGCGATGACCGGCGAACCAAAACTGGCCGACATCACGGCCCAGAAAGACAAGGTCAAGCATCCATTCTCGCCCAAGTAGTAGGCCGGTTCACGTTTAGCGCTTGCATGGCGCCGCGCGCGCGCTAAACGCCAACATCCAGGATTTCCCCTCGTGGACAAGCGCAGAATCCTCATCCAGCTCGATGGCGACGCCCATGCCAGCGTTTTCGATCGCGTCGTCGCCATCGACGCCGGCGCCGATGAGGTTTTCAGTTACGCCAATGTGAAACCTCAGGACGTGCAAGCGTTGGTGCACGGCGCCATCTTCACGCGCGGGCCGAAGGATTTGAAAAGCACCGCGATCTTCGTTGGCGGCAGCGACGTCGGCGCCGGCGAAAAGCTGATGGCCGAGGCAATCAAGCACATGATCCCCAAGTTCGGCCTGCGCGTCTCGATCATGCTCGACGCCAACGGCGCCAACACGACAGCGGCGGCCGCTGTGCGAGCGGCAGGGAGGCATATCGAGTTGAAGAGTGCCAAGGCGTTGGTCCTGGGCGGCACCGGACCGGTCGGACAACGCGTTGCCCGTCTGTTGGCGCGCGAAGGCGCGGACGTTCGCGTCGGTTCGCGCCAGCAGGCGAAGGCAGCAGTCGTTTGCCAGGACATCGCTGGCCGTGTGCCCAATGCCATGCTGCATCCGGTCGGCACATCGAGCAATGACGAGTTGGCCGCGGCGCTTGAGGGCCGAACGCTGGTGATTGCCGCCGGCGCTGCCGGAATTGTTTTGCTCCCCAAGGCCGCACGTCCCGCGAGCCTCAAGGTCGCGATTGACTTAAACGCCGTCCCGCCGCTCGGCATCGAAGGGATTGGCGTGACGGATAAGGGCGTCGATCAAGCCGGCGTCATCGGCTACGGCGCGATCGGCGTGGGCGACACCAAAATGAAGGTCCACAAAGCCGCCATCGCGTCGCTCTTCGAAAGCAACGACAAAATCCTTGACGCCGAGGAAACCTATCAGCTGGCAATAGGATTCTGATTCCTGGTTTGGCGCCGGCATTGCGCCACGCTGGCGCATCGCCTTGCCCATTACCCCTTGCATTCCCGCGCGCGCTGAAGCACGATCTCCGTAAGCAACGGATGTGCCCCAATCGGCTTCGCAAGCAAAAACGTCACGTCGGCGTAAGTGCTGGCCAGGCGATCACAATGCACCTGCAAATCAATCCGTGCGTGCACACCCGGCGACAAAAAGTAGGGCAGCAAGATCACGCATTCGGCGCCTTGCATCACGCACTTCCGTCCCGCGTCGTCGATCGTTGGTTGTGCCAGTTCCAGGTATGCCGGTTCGACGATCGGATACTCTGCCGATTCTCGCAGCCCGTCAGCCAGCGCCACCAGGTCGGCGTTTGCCTCGGCGTTGCGGCTGCCATGTGCGATCAGCAGTAGCGCGGTTTTCATGGTACATTCCATCGTATCGCAAACGAGAAGATGATACGATAGCGTCAACAGGTGATTGACGCCCCGGGGCGAGGTACTCCGAACCCCGGGCTTCGGTGTACCTCACCCCGGGCTTCCTCCTGATGATCGGCGATCGACTGGGCAAATGGGTAATTTTCAAAGAGCTCGGCCGGGGTGGCATGGGCCGCGTTTACCTTGCGCAGGAAGAGCTCACCGGAAAACAAGCCGCGATCAAGATCCTCGCCGCCGAGCTGGCCCAGGAAGTCGGCTTTCTCCATCGCTTCCAGCGCGAGATCGAAACGCTCAGCAAGCTCGATCATCCGAACATCGTCCGTTTCTATGAAGCCGGCTTCGAGAATGGGCACTACTTCTATGCCATGGAATATGTAGAAGGCGTTAGCCTCGATCAGATCCTCGATGACCAGCGTCGGCTCCCGTGGAAGGATGTGCTCAACATCGCCTTGCAGGTGACGCCGGCGCTGCGGCATGTGCACGATCACGGCATCATCCACCGCGACATCAAACCTCCCAATCTGCTCGTCAACGCCAAGGGGGAGATCAAGCTCACCGACTTCGGCATCGCCAAGGTTTTCGCCGCAACGCACCTGACCGCGACGGGCGGCATTGTAGGCACGGCCGAGTATTTGTCTCCCGAACAGGCGGCGGGAAAGGTCGTCGGTAAGCGGAGCGACCTCTACTGCCTTGGCTGCGTCCTCTACACGCTCGTTACGGGTCGTCCTCCGTTTGACGGGGGAACCTATGTCGAGTTGTTGCACAAGCATCGCTACGGCCAGTTTGATCGCCCTCAGAAATACGTTCCTGATTTGCCATTGGAAATCGACGAGTTGATCTGCCAACTTCTCGAGAAAGACCCGGAGAAACGGCCCCGCGACGCCATGGTGCTTTTCAAACAGCTCGATGCGATTCGGAGCAAGCTCGAACGGGCCGTCAGCAAGACGAGCGCCGACAACAGCGACACGCCGACAATGGCGGAGAATCGGGCCGACAAGGTCAGCATGGAGGACTTGCCCGGCCCCGCGACGCTGCTCGGACGCCTGGCGCGGGCCGAAGCCGAGGGACGCCCGGCCGACGGGCCCATCACTCAGTTTTTCAATCGACCGGTGGTGCTGATCGCGATCCTCTTGGCGTGCATCGGTTTCGTGACCTGGATGCTTTGGCCTTTGAGCGAACGCGAGATGTACGAACGCGGCGCCAAGCTCATGGAATCCGAGAGCCTTTTCGACATGAAGCGAGCCTGGACGGAGTACTTCGGCCCGATGGAGGAGCGGTATCCCAATCATCCGTATCAAGACGAGCTCGCGGACTTTCGGCGCAGATGGGAAGCCGCCAAGGCGCCGCCCCAGCCGAGCGAGGCACAACGCTTCTTTCTTCAAGGCGAGCAGTTACACAAGCAGGGCAACCGTGCCGCCGCCAAGGAGGTTTGGCGCAATGTCATCGATGCGTTCGGCGATGTTCCTGTGGAACGCGACTGGGTCAACCGGGCTCGCGCCGCCTTGGCCGAACTGGACAGAAACGGCGAGCAAACGGACGATTGGCAGCGGGTCCGTCCAGCGATTGAACGCGCACGAGAACTGCGCGAGCAAGGCCGAGTTGCGGAATCTGATCGCATTCTGAACGGGCTCGAACAACTTTATCGCAATGAGCCAGGCGCTGCAAAGATATTGCGTGAAATCGAGAACGTGCGGAAGAAGTGACAATTGCCTACGTTTAGCGCTGGGATCCGGCCCGGTGTGGCATCGTCTTCGCAAGGCGATCAGCGGGCGCTAAACAATGAGAATCAATTCCACTGCGCAAGCGTTGCTTCGGCGTGTCGCAACGTCGCCTGGATGGCCTCCGTGTCCTCGGCGTCGGCGGCTTCGGCGAGGTAGCCGCGCAAGTGATCGACCGCCTTGCCCGGCTGCCCCAGGCGAACCTGGCAAAGTCCCAGGTCACGCCGCACGACGACATCCTGTGGCTTCAGTTGCCTGAGACGTTCCAGCGTTCGAATCGAGCGCGTCCAATCCTGAGTCTTCAGGTAGATCGCTCGCAAGTTGTTGAGCATACGCTGAATGATCAGGCCGAGCGGGATCGCCTCCAGCGAGAGCGACGCCGATTCGAAGTCGAGCCCGGTCGCTTGGCGGACGAGGTTCTCGCAATCCCCATGGGACAAGATGCGTCCGCCGCCGAACGGGTCGATGAGGATTTCCTGGCGTGGATCGGTTGCCTTGACGATGAAGTGTCCGGGTAGGCCGATGCCGGCGAGTGTCAGCCCGGCCCGCGTCCCAACAGCGATTGTCACCGCAGACAATGTGATCGGAATGCCCAACCGGCGCTCGAGCACCATGTTGAAGTAGCTGTTGCGTGGATCGTAATAGTCGCGCTGGTTGGCGCGAAATCCCATCTCGTGAAACAGATATCGGCACAGCCCCTGGACTTGATGTGCCAAATGGCCGTGCATGTACGGCTTCACCTCGCGCGCCATGGCGTCTAGCTCGCACAAATGTGCGTCAACGTCGAGGAACGGCGACTCGTCGCGCGCCAAGAGGAGCGCGACCTCGGCAAGATCGAGCGAAGCCGACGGATCGCGTGCCAATCGTTCCAGGGCATTGTCAAGTTTGACCGTCATGCCGCCTCGCGAACCAGAGGTCAGAAGTCAGAGATCACATGCGTTGACCCGTGACTACTTGTCTCTGACTTCTGACCTCCGACCTCTGATTCCTTACAGGGGAACGCCATGAACGCTAGCGATGCTCTCGAGCTGGTTGCGCAGATCGGACGCGATCTGAGGCCGATCCTGCGGGCGTTTCGCCAGGCATTGACGAATGAGCTTCTCTACCGCGACCGGCGTCTCGACCTTGTACGAGTGAAAATGGTGGGCCGAGTCGAGTCGAATGCGTTCGATCAGTTCATCGACCGTGCCGCCGCGAAATGGAGGGCTGCCGGTGAGCATGGCGAACAGGGTGGCGCCGAGGCTGTAAACGTCGGTGCGGCCGTCGATCGTCGCGCCGGGGCCGTCGGTGCGTTCGGGCGACATGTACGGCAACGATTCGGAGGGGAGCCCGGCGGCGGAGATTGGCTTGGTCGGGTCTTCCTCCGTCGCCGTGGCCAACATCAGATCGGTCAGCTTCGTGTTGTTCGGCTTCTTGCCGACGAGGATGTTCTGTGGCGTCACATTTTGATGAATGACGTTCTTGGAATGGGCGAACTCAAGCGCTCGCGCCAAGTAGGCGGCGACCTTGATGACGCCCTTCCAGTCGAGCTTGCGGCCCTTCTGGATACGGCCGATGACAGCCAGGAGGCTTTCGCCGGCGACGTATTCCGTGGCGACCCAGCAAAAGTCGCCGGTTTTGCCCGCGCCGAGAATCTTCAAAAGATGCGGATGCTGGATCGGCAGAATGATCTTCATCGCGTCGACAAAGCGTTGGACCTTCTTCTCGTCCTTGCCGAATTCCGGATTGAGGACTTTGAGCGCGACGTCCGCGTCGTTGCGCATGTCTTGAGCGTGGAATATGTAGCCCGTCTTGCCGCGCGCCAAGGGGGCAGTGATGTTGTAATGCGAGATGGCCTGGCCCACCAGGCCATGCGACCAGTCGGCGTCCTTGGCGGCGCTGCGGCGCGTCGTCGTCTCGTCGGCGACGAATTGCATGTGCGTGTCGCCGATGCGAATCAGATCGCCCGGGACGAGCACATGGCGATCGATCTCCTTGCCGTTGACGAAAGTGCCGCTGGCGCTGTCAAAATCGACAACCACGTAATCGCCGCCTTCGGGAAGCACCTGGCAGTGAACGCGCGACACGTGCGGGTCGGTCAGGGGCGTATCCGTCGCCCGGCTGCGGCCAAACATCATCGCATCGGACCCTAACTCAAACACGCGTCCTTCATCGGGGCCAGCTAATACGATCAGTTTTTTCGCCATGATATGTCCACGTTTAGCATCGCCTCGGAGAGGTGGGCGGATTCGCCGGAATGCTTGCGCTGCGAGCTACCCTCAGAATATCACTCTGTCACGCATTTGGCGAGCCAGGCTCCGGCTCCCCCGTCTCCGCAGCCGCGCCTTCCGCGTCCTCCACCTGAGCCATCCAGCGATGGTTGAACGCTAACGGCAACCCAACGCACATCGCTGCCCCGGCGTAAAAGAGAATCATGAACAACACCCCATCGCCCATCTCGTTCGGCTTGATCCGCTGCACGCCGGCGATCCACTCGTACTCGACCGGAAACAGGCTCGCCTTGATCAACAAGGCAAGGTTCATGTTGCGCATGGTGATCTCGATTCCTGCCGCCAATCGATCCGGTCGCGGCCAATCGAAAATGCGGAACGGAAGCATGTTCAGTTGCTGGCCGATCAGGCAGAACAGGATGATCGCGATCGGCGGACCGAAGCCGTACTTCCCCGCGCGAAACCCGCTCCCGAACGAGCCAGCAATCATCACGATCACCACGACCAGACCGAGACGAATGCAGATTTTCGACAGCAACAGATGCTGCTCCGGCCACATTCGGGCGATCGTCAATCCGCCGACCAACGGCAACAGCAAACAAAGTGTGACATCGAAGACAATGTCCCCGACCGGCATGCGCACCTCATCCGGTATGTGCTGCGTCGCCAGGAGCTCCAGCATGAGCGGGACAGTAACCAATGTCAGCAGCGTGGTCACGCCGGTCAGCGAAATCGACAGGGCCATGTTGCCTCGACCCCAATACGCAAAGAACTTGGCCAGCGCCCCGCCCGGCATGGCTGACACGAGGATCATGCCGACCGCGATGCCTTTTTCGAATTGAAACAGCCAGTTGAGCAGCACCGCCACGCACGGAATCAACAAGAGTTGGCCGACGAGCGCCGAGGCAAACGAGCGAGGCCGACGCACGATCTCCACGAAATCGGTCAGCGACAGCGTCATCCCCATGCCGAGCGTGAACAGCACAAGCTGGGCGCGGGCGAAGTGATATTCGTATGCGGGATACCAATCGAACATGTTGCCACAATAATCACCACAGAGGCACGGAGAACACAGAGAGAAGCAATTCCGCTGTTGATTGTCGCACTCACATTCTCTCTGTGCTCGCTGTGCCTCTGTGGTTAGAATTCAGGATAGTGAAGGATGCGAGTGATTTATGGATCGACGCGATAATCGCCATGCTGCCAACGTCGGCGATTGGCGCCCTTGATACGGGAGCAACGG
>VGZI01000019.1 GCA_016872605.1 Planctomycetota bacterium | reverse complement strand
CGAAATAGATTTCGTTTAGCTCGCATCGATTTGGGGAACCAGCGTTGACGCCTCCAGAACAGCCGTTGGAATCGCCCTGGCGATCCGCTTACGCCATGCTGGGCGGGCTGTTCGTGATCGATCTGGTCGTGTTCATGGACCGAGCCTCATTGGCGGTGTTGTTGCCGCGGATCGAGGAAGTCTTCGCACTGACCGATGCGACGGCGGGGATGTTGGCGGCGGCATTCACGGTCGGCTATTGCGCAACGCTTCCACTCGTCGGCTGGTTGTGCGATCGGTATCGCCGCACCTATGTGCTGGCGGCAGGCGTCGGCGTCTGGAGCGTGACCTCGCTGGCCACCGGATTTGCCCAGGACTGGACGCAACTTCTCGTCGCTCGGTGTTTGTCCGGAATAGGCGAAGCGACCTGCGCCCCGATCGGGCCGATGCTGATCGCCGACGCATTTCCACGCCATCAGCGCAGCCGAGCGCTCGGCGTGCTGCTCATGGCCATCCCGCTCGGCTCCGCGGTCGGCTACGTTCTGGGCTCGCAGGCGTCGGTCTGGCTTGACTGGCGCTGGGCGTTCTACACCACGGGCGTCGTCGGTGCGATTGCGGCGTGCTTGGCACTCACACTCCATGAGCCGACCCGTGGCGCTGACGAACCGGAGAGCGTCGGCCAATCCTCGTGGACCGAACTCTTGCATAACCGCGGCTTCGCCTTCACGACCCTGGGCATGGCGCTGATGGTCTTTTCCATGGTTGCCTGGAACGTTTGGGCGCCGACGTACTTGACGAAACTTCGCCACATGTCGCTCGA
Organism: Planctomycetota bacterium; assembly: GCA_016872605.1. Classification (GTDB taxonomy): domain Bacteria; phylum Planctomycetota; class Planctomycetia; order Gemmatales; family Gemmataceae; genus SIAQ01. The sequence goes on along the minus strand of VGZI01000019.1, from coordinate 52,030 downwards.
TGACGCGGGATTGCAGCTCGGCATCGTTGTGGCGGCAACGGGCATCGGCGGCATCGCTCTGGGCGGCTGGATCGGCGATCTCATAAGCGGCGGTGGCTCACGCTCTCTCTTGCGATTCGCCGCGCTCATGACCGTGGCGGCCGCGCCTTGTTTCGCGTTCGCACTCATGGCCGACAGTCTCGTTCTCTGCCTGTCGGCGCTCACGCTCGGCTTGACGTTGATTTGGCTAAACGTCGGACCGCTCGATACGGCTCTCTTGGCATGCACTGCGCCGAAGATCCGCGGCGCCGGCCTGGCGCTCAACGCGCTTGTGCTCCATCTCATCGGCGAAGTGTCCGCGCCGTTCATCGTTGGCGCCGTGTCCACCGCAACCGGCGACCTAGCCTGGGGCCTTGCTCTCGCCGCAGCCGTCCTGCTCGCCGCCGCTGCGTCGTACGCATGCGCCGTTGGCGATTCCGACGAAACAGTGGTGAGTTCACCGTAGACCTCACGCGGAGCTTGAGGTCTGCAATGCGACCGCAGTTCGTCGACATCCATCGTTCGATATCCCGACTTCGAAACCGCGCCGATGGCCGCGCGCCAGGTGGAATCGGCACGCTGCGAGAGGATTGGTCTCGGCGAGTTCGCCTATCAGCCTCGCGCGGAATTTCGAGAAACGCCTCTTGATGTTTCGTCAGGTAACCGTTTGAGCTACGAGGAACAATAGACTTGTGGCAATTTGTCGAGGCTGCCATACCTCGCCGCGCACATGAGGAAGGGCGGGAACTGGCTTCGCAAATCCGCGTGGAGTGCCTGTTGTGCATTCCGGCCGTTGCCTACTGCTGTTAGCCGCCTTCGCCATCGTTTCATCGTGGTGTGGGACGATCACGAACGTGACTGCGCCCACGACGCCGTCGAGCGGCTATCGCGCCTTCGGGCCGACCTGGTGTGAGCCGTTCGGCGGAGTGCACGGCTCCGTGCTCGGGGGGAGCGCTCCGCTCATGGCCGGTCCCATCGGCATCATCCCGGCGGCTGTCATGGTCGGCCTGGACACTCCCTTGTCCTTGGTCGGTGACCTAGCGACGCTGCCGATCGTTTACTATCGCCTTCGCAGCCGGACGCAGGGAGATCAACAGTGCCGGGCGTATGGCATCGATCAGGGTCCACCTTTCCCGTCGCCCACGGAAACTCCAGAAAAGTAAGAGGTCCGAAAAGATTGAATTTGGGACGGCTCTGGAGGGTTCTCCAGAGCCGGCGCCTTGTGGCGCGAACAGAAAAAAGCCCAGGGCACGAAATGCCGTGGGCCTTTTTTAACCAAGGGGCTCTCTGCGCTTTCCCCGTGGCTTCGTTGGTTACACTAAGACCTTCTTGCGCCGCGACGGCGGTTCCATCGCGTCGCGCAAGCGGTTGCGGGCGACGTGCAGGCGGCGCTTGATGGTGCCGACCGGCGTCTCGAACTCGCGGGCCATCTGCTTCAAGGTGCGACCCTTGATGTAGAACGCGACCAGCGTGTCGCGGTCGAGCGGCTTCAAGCGCTCCAGGCCGTCCATGATGGCCGTGCGGTTCTCACCCTGGATCAGGGTGTCGAGCGGACCGGCCTCGGCGTCCGGCGCGTTCTGCAGGACTTCGGGCTCCGTGCCCTGAACCGGGGCCTTGCGCGTGACGCGATTGATGGCCATGCGCACCGTGATCTGACGCAGCCAGCCGACGAAGCAGTGCGGATCGCGCAACTGAGCGATCTTCTGCATGGCATGGATGAAGACCTCCTGCGTCAACTCCGCCGCCTCGTTCGCGTCGCGCAAGCGCGCGATCGCGACGGCGTAGACGGCCGGGTGGAAACGCTGAACCAACTCGCCGAACGCCTCGCGGTCGCCTGCCTGCGCCCGCGTAATCAAAGGCAAAATTTCACCCCAGATCATACGTCACCTCCGGTCTCTTGCGGTTGCCATTCCAGACCGTCGGCATCGTAGACATCACGCTCCGCGTGATGAGAGCATCACGCGGAGCGTGATGCCTACGGATATCGACGGGTCACGATGGAATGACGGGGGCAGGCGATGTGCCTGCGAGGGAACAAGGCTGGCGGGTGTGACTTCAGAGCCTGAAGCGTAAGCGAAGAATTCACTTGCTTGCGCTGCGTGCTCGTGTCGTTACCCGCATGCCAGAATCGTCCCACACGGGGACCCGGGCCACGCTTTGCTTAGCGTGGTCCCGATTCTGGCGCCTTCGCTGACGGACCGACCGGCCCGTGTGACGGCCAACGCCGCGACGGCGTTATCCGCCACATCGCCGGCATCGGGGCCCGTCCGGACTGAATACAGTCCGAGCGATGGCAGCCCTGGCAAGGACTGAGGCGCCGGAAATCGCTCCTGGCGCATCGAGTCCTTGCAGTCCATACCGGTCACGCGAACGCCATGTTGCTTGGCGCTTTCGATCGCGACGGTGTGCAAGTTCGTGATGGCCATGGGAGCCTCCGGCGAAACAAAGATGGGCGTAATGCCCAAGTGACAGTGGATTGGTTTCTTGGTCTTCTTTCCTTTTTTGCCGCTCGCGGCATAGCACGGGCAGCGAACCTCGGGCGATCAACCCCTCTCGGACAACGCGGTTCCCATTCAGGTTCGCGCCTTGGCCGATTTTTTTTGAGGATTTTATAGGATAGCAAACCCAATGCCGGCGCTCGGCCGATTGGTCGCTTCCTAACGTAATTCTACACTACGCAGGTATTTGCGCAAATCGCATTTGACACGTTTGGCAAAAAAAGCAACCGGCGCTTTCGCACTGGTTGCTTTTGCTACATCGAGCTGCCGCGATTTGAAACGCCGATACCCAAAGGCTATACGGAGAGGCCAATTTGGGGAGGGCGAGGCTCCTGCCGAGCCGTGAACCGTCAGTATTCTTCAGGGTTCACGGCTCGGCAGGAGCCTCGCCCTCCCGTTTCCGGATAGCCTCGAGTTGCTACTTCTTGTGATGCTTGAGTAAAAGCTCAATCTGGTGGATCGCCGTGTGAATGTCGCGCAGTGCCCGTTCGCGGTGTCCGTTGAAGTTGTGCTTGGCCTCCTTGAGTTGGTGCTGAGCATGCTGCAACTCGTGCAGGGCATGATGCAGGTGCGGGTGGTGTTTGTACTTCTTGTAGTGCTCTCGCAGGTCGCCACGCGTCGGCTCGCCCTTGATGTTGTCGTTCTTGTAGAGCAGAACGAGTTCGAGTTGTTTGATTGCGTCGTTGATGGCATGCAGGGCTTTTTCCTTATGCCCGCCGAAATCGTGCTTCGATTCTTTGAGTTCCTTGCGCGCGTCGCGTAGCTCCCACAACGCGTGATGTAGATGGTGATGCGGATGCTTCTTCACTTGTGCGCCGGCGCCGCCGGTAAGAAACAACAGCGCACCGAAGGTCAACATGAATCCAAGACGCATGGACGTTCCCCTTTCTCGTTGTGATAAGTTCTCGGGACGGGACAAGTAATTCAACGCCCAAGTCTACTGCGGGTTTTGCACGGAGAAGCAACCTTTTTCGTGACAACATCGTAAGGTTGCATGGAGGCGCTGCCGAATTGGCGGCGCGGAAAACTCTGAGCGTTTGCCATAACTCATCACGTGGTTTTATGATGCGTCACAGTCAGTTGGCGATGACACGGCGAATCGCTTCCTGGTAAAATCCGTATTGGGATGGAACGTAACCTATCACCTAGAGCAAGGACGCAGCCATGCAAAGGAACCTGTTGATTGGCGCGATCGTGATGGCGATCGTGGGGATTGTCGCCAGCGATTATTTGATCAATCGCATTGGGGCGCAAGACGCGTCGGGGGAGAAAAAGAACGATCTCGATGAGGCCTTGAAGCGGGCGCTCGAATCGAAGAAAGACGGGCTGCCGTCGCTGCCGACGCTGCCGCCGATCATTGTGAATGAGAAGCCGGCGTTGGCAAACACGCCGAAGAAGGACCTGCCGCTGCCGCTGCCGCCGATCAGCGAGCCGAAGAAGGACACGATACCAGCTCCAGCGCCTCTGCCGTCGATTGGCGAGTCGAAAAAGGACACGCTACCGCCGCCATTGCCGCCGATCAATGAGCCCAAGAAGAACGCGGGCCCACCGGTGATTCCGCCGCTCGATGTGAAGGATGGACCGGCGCCGCAGCCGAAGGAGTCCGTACTGCCGCGTAGCCAGCCTTTCCCACCGCTTTCGGCGCAGCCGAAGGATGAGGTGGCCCCGCCGGCGAACACCAAGCCAATGTTGCCGCCGTCCGGGGGGACGTCATCGGGCGGATTGACTCCGCCGCCGTTGGACACGCAAAAGCCGACGCCGCGCGTTGGACCTGCGCCGATGCTCCCGGTTGCCGAAGAACTCGCCAAGCTCAAGAACTGCCCTTGGAGCCTGAAGATCGACATCGTCGACGGCCAAACGATCGTCGTGGCCACGGTGCAAAAGAAGCATGAGTTCAAGATCGTCTGTCAAAGCCTTGATCTTCAGACGGGCAAGGGAACGCTGCATGCCATCGGGAAAGTGCAAATCACCGACGACACCATGACCGGCATGTGCGAGCAACTGTCGATTCCGCTCATGGATGATCGGCTGGTGCTCGAAGGCGGCGCGGCCATCACCATTGAGAAGGACGCGAGCAGGACCAGTGATTCGGCGCCGGTCGCGTTCGAACTGAAAGGCGATCGGCTCACGCTGCAGATCAGCCAGCTCCCAACCAAGGTCGTTCATGCCAGCCCGCGTGCCGCCATCGACGAGAACGTCAAGCAAGCCAGCGCCAGGTCAGCTGCGACCACCGACAAGCAGTGGACGTCGTATGGAACGCTGCGCCGCGCCGGCAACCGCATGACGTCGAGCGACGAAGCCGTCTGGACGCTGATCGACGCGCGCGGCAATGTTATCTCGCACCTTGTCGCTCGCAACGGCGGATCGCTCGCTCAGTACGAAGGCCGACGCATCAGCGTTTATGGGGTTTCCGAGCAGATCGGCAACGATTCGTACCTGCGCGTATCGCACATCGCGCTGCCGTAGACACCGGATGTGTGAAGAAATCAGCCCGGAGCGCGCGGCACGAGCGCTAGTGCACCGTCTACGATCCGTTGATGGATAGACGTAGGGTGCGTGCAACGCACCGATGAGCGGACCGGTGCGTTTCACGCACCCTGCATCCATCAATCCATGGAAGCCAAAGCACTAGTCGCGCTGCTTGCGTTCCGGCCTGGTTATCTGATCGCTTGCGTTGGATTTGCGAGGCTTTGCCGCCGGTTCAGGTTCCTCGTCCGCAACGTCCGTTTCCGCCATTGGCTCCGGCGCTTTCTGCATGAACCGAATCGAGGCCATGACGAGGAAGATCAATGTTAGGAACGCCGGGATGATTGCCGCGCTTGCGACCATGATCGAAAGCAAGCGCGTGCGCCTGGAGTTTTCCAGTTCGACTTCGGTTTCTCGGAGCTTCTGCTCCAAGCGCTCTGCTTCCTTGGGATTCCATTGCTTCCTCTGGCGATCGAATTTGTTTTGCGCGTCTTGCACATCGGACTCGAGCTGTTTCACGCCGGCCTGGCATTGGTAGACCCAATACCCGCCGCCTCCCGCGCCGGCGAGGGTAAGCAGGCCGAAAAGAACGCCGCCTGAGAGCCACATGATTACGGATGAGTTCATGACCAGACCTCATTTCTTCGCCGGCGCCGCCGCGGCTTGCTCGAGCGCCAACTGCTGAATCGCCAGCGCCGCGGCATTAAGCTTCTCTTGATGTTCGGCTACGTACTCCGGCGGACCGCCCTTCACCGCGACCGCGTCGGCAATTTCCGTCGGCTTGATCATCTCAATCGCGTCCCACGGGCACCAGCGCTCGCACAGATCGCAGCCGATGCAGCGATCCAGATCGATATCCACGAAACTCTGCAGCGTCGGCAAGCTCGAGCCCGGCACTTTGTAAATGCAGTCCACGGGACATACCTCGACGCACGCCTCACAGCCGGTGCAATTGTCGGCATTGACGACGGCAAGCGCCTTGGGGAGTTTTTTTCGTGTTTTTCCTGCGCCTTTCGCCATGATGAACCCTCCTGCCGATCCGAGATGAAATGAGCTGAAGTCCGTTCCTATCTTATCCTTCGGTCAAGGAAAAAACAGTTTGCAATCAACCAATCACGCGGGGCGTTCCAGGTCGCGAATGGCGCCGTCGGATGCCGTGGACGGAAGCGCGGGCGTGACCGCGCCATCGGGCGGGGCGGAAGCCGAGGGCGTACCTGGCGAGACCGGCTGCGGATCACTTGCCACCGGTTCAATCGGTTGCGTAGCGTCGAACCAGAACCAGCAAAAGACCGCAAGGCAATACGCCGAGCCCCAAAGGATGATGTTGACGGTCCAACCTTGATCCTTGGCGATTGCGTGGGCGGCGGCATGAGTTTCTCGGTCAATGCCGGCGGTGTGCCAGTCGAGAATCTTGCCGGTGAGGACGCCAGCGAGCGCCCCGCCGAGGTTGCCGACGGTGTTCATGCACCCGGCGACGATGCCCGAATAGCGCTTGCCGATGTCCAAACAGCTGGCCCAGGCGGCGCCCATGGTCAGGTCATTCCAAAACGCGGCGAAGGCGATGAGCCCGACAAACATCCACGGGCTGGTCATGTAAAAGATCGCTGCGAAGTAACATGCCGCGCACAGCCCATGCCCGATGACGCCGAACAGCCGCCGGCCCCACTTGCGATTACCGGTTTGCTGAATAAACGCGTCGGTCAGGTATCCGCCGATCAGACACGAAACCGAGCCGACCAAGAGCGGCAGGCCCACCATGAGGCTGGCTTGCCAGAACTGCCAGGTCCATTTCTCGGTTCCCGGCTCGATCTTGAGCACATCCTTCAGATAGCCTGGGAAGTAAGTGATATTGAGGTACCACCCGTACGCGGCACAAAAGTACATGATGCACAGAAACCAGAGGTTGGTGCTGGTAAGCAGCTTGCGCCATGGAACTACGAGAGGTTCGTTGTGCGGCTGCTCGCCGCCGTGGATCAGCGCGATCTCAGCGGCGTTGACGCCGGATTTCTCGCCCGGGTCGTCACGATACCACCACCACCAGAGGATGCACCAAACGACGCCGATGGCGCCGAAGATGAAGAAGATATGCCGCCAGTGATGCTGCACTTCGCCGGCGTCGCCGCTGCGGGTGTCATACATGAGTGCGTAGACGATAAACGCGGTGATTCCGCCCGCGAATCGGCCCGCCATCCACACCGCTCCTTTGGCGAAGCCACGTTCCTCGAACGGAAACCAGTTGTGGAACGCACGGGCGATGTTCGGATACGCCCCTGCCTCGCCGATGCCGAAAAGAAAGCGCACCGTCAGCATCAGGCCAAACGCGACGAACGCTTGCTCGGTGGGATAGATTGCGCCGGTCAGTGCCGTGAACACCGACCACCAAAGCACGACGCGCACCAGCGTAATGCGGGCCCCGTACTTGTCCCCCAGCCATCCGGTCGGCACCTCGAAGGCGGCGTAGGCGAATGCGAAGGCCGTGAACAGCCAGCCCTTCTCGCCTTCCGTCAGCTTGAATTCCCGTTCGATATACGGCATCACCGTGCCGAAGCAGACGCGATCCAGATAGGTGATCATCGACAGCACGCACGCGAAGCCCAGCACGCCATAGCGAACGTTCGTCGGTTTTTCTTCGGGGAGAGTCATCGGCGTCAATCTATCGCCGATCGGGATATTCTTCAATTAAGAAAACGAAAACATCAGAACCTGAGGCACAGGTTGAGGACAATTCTCCTCACGTGCACCTCAGGTTCTGAGTATTTCCGCGTTGATGCCATCAATCCGGCAGCAATACGATTCGTTTGGGATCGTTGGGCGATGAAATCATGAACGATGAGTCTCGCGGCTGAATAGTAACCGGCTCACGCGAAAGGAGTGGCCGCAACGGCGCCTTGGCATCGGCGATAGTGTAAAAACGTATACCAGCCGGGACGTTGAGTTCAAACGCGATGGAGCCCCGCCGAATCATGACTGGCTGTCCCAGCCTCTGGACTCCGTTGACGATGGTGTAACCTTGCACGAGAAGGTCCATGTTCGTCTGATTTCGGAACCCTACGGTCACCGTCTTTGGAACCTGGGCCATGACGCGGTCCGTCGCAATAAATGCGAGGCAAGTCATTGCTACAAAAGCAGTTGCAACTTGTCTCATGGCCTTGGTTCCCCTTTTCGCCGCGCGAACGCTTTCGGCGCTTATCTTACTAACGCGGGCCACGCCTCGACTTGCGCAACCCCAATGCGATCGATGTCGAGTCCTATCATAACGGCCTTCCGCATTCCTGGCGAGTGAATTTCACCGGCTGACGCCAAACTGCGGCGCGAGCGTGTCTATTTTGACGTTTCAACATTGCATAGCGATCCCGAATCGCTTAACGTGATACTGGGTTTTCGAGGCAAACTGATGCATTGGCTCGACATCGTAATCTTGGTCATCATGGCGATCGGCGCGGCCTTCGGCTTCTGGACCGGGCTCATCTGGCAGATTGCCCGCGTTGTCAGTCTCATCATCTCCGGATACCTCGCGGTCTTGCCCAATGCTTCCGTTGCCGAGTGGCTTGAGCACCAGTTCACCGACCTGAACCCGGCCTTCGCTCGCGTCATCGCCTTCATCGGCGTTTTCATCTTGGTCTACGCCATTCTTTACCTTATCACGTATCTCGTCTATGAAGCCATCAAGGCCAGTCAGCTGGAACTGGTCGACCGCATCCTCGGCGCGATCCTGGGAGCGGTGAAGATGGTCGTGGTCATCGCGTGCATCTGTGCGGTGGTAAGCGCGTTGGCGATTCCGGTGCTCAAGGATTGGCTCGATCAAGCGACACTGGCCCCGGCGCTGGCCCGAGGCACGCAGGTCGTCGTGAGTTGGATTCCCAAATCCTACCGCGAACGCATCGACGAGGGGATCACGCAGATACGCGATCAAATTCAAATTCGTGAGCAAGTGCAAGAGCGCAAGGACGAGCCGGCGAAAAAGTGATCACGGCGAACGGCCGGGGTTATCCGGCTGGTGCTTATCGTCTGCAAGCTCAACGAACCATCCGGCTCACGCCGTTCGGTCGCCTATTGCTGATCCAGTGTCTCCAGCCAGCGCAACGCTTCCTCGATGTTCTTGGCCGTCAGGTACTCGCGGCCACGGTCCTTCATTTCGCGATAGAACGCCGGGTAACGCCGTTCGGCTAAACGCGTGCGGCTCTCGGCGATGCTCTTGTTGAGGGGATCGAGGTCGCCGCCGTAAAGTAAAAACGACAGACGCTGACTGGCTATGTTGTCCTTGATCTGCGACGCGGTGGCGCCGGTGGCCAGGGCGCCCCGGAAGAGGTCGCGGTGATTGAACGCCAGGTGCAGCGCCATTTGTCCCCCGGTCCCGATGCCGTGGGCGATGACGCGCTGGTTGTCGATGGTGTAGGTCTTCATCGTTTCGCGGGCCGCCGCCACGACGTAATCCGAGTACGACGGCTGCCAGCCATCCTGATTCTCGACCGGCATGCACAGAATGATGTGATTCCGTCGGCAGTGTTCGTCCCAGAGGTCGGCCCAGGCGTCGAGATCTTCCTTTGAGCCTTTGCCCGGCGGATGCAGCCAAACGATCATCGAATGCGCGATGTTCGGATCGTACTCCGGATAAACCCAGAGGACATACTTGTGCTCACCGTCGGGAGTGTTCAACTCAAGCAGGCCCGTTTCCGGTTCGGGAACCTTCGCTTCGACGATCTTGGGATTCTTGATGTTCGGATTGTTGAGTTCGAGCGGGGCAAGCGCCTTCTTGAACGACGCGACTTCGGGCAGCTTGTCGAGAATCGTGCCCGGAGCGCCGGGCAGCGAACCAGGCATGTCGGCCAACGTTGCCGACACCGTTTCGAGTTGACCCGCGCCTTTGCGCTTGACGGCGAGCTTGACATCGTAACCTGGCGCGAGCGTGTTTAGCCAATCGAGAAACTGCGATCGTCCGCGCTTTTCGCCGGTGAACTCGGTGAGGTTCTTCTCATCGAGCCCGAATTTGAGGATGCGATCGCCGACCTTGAGACCTGCTTTGTCCGCCGGGCTGCCGGCAAACACTTGGCGGATCTCGACCCCCAGGCTCGGATCGTCGCGCATCGGCAGGATGCCCAAGAATGCCTGGGCAATGGTCACGTTCTTGCCGGAAAGCTCGAGGCTCTTGATTTCCAGCGTGTCCTTGCCGCGCTTGTACTTGACCTGAATCTTGTCGCCTTCATATTTGACGCCGAGGATGTGCTGCACCTGGGCCATGCTGACGACCGACTGGTTTTCGACTTCCAGGATGACGTCGCCCGGCTTCAGCCCGGCCTTCTCGGCCGGCGAGCCCTTCAGGACCGTGCCGATCTCCGGCAACGCACTATACATGTCCTGGCTTTTCATCGCCACGCCGAGCAAGCCCTTTTGCAGATCTTTGCCGAGTTTCATGCGCGGCAAGACTGCAAGCACGTCCTCCATCGGAACCGCGAAGCCGATGCCCGAATGATACCATTCGATGCCCGCCGTCACGTCGTCTTCGCCGCCGCGCGGCGACAGCGGCACGATGATCCCCTGCATCCGCCCTTCGATATCGACGATGGGCCCGCCATAATTCTCCGGCGATACCTTGGCATCGGTCTGGATCGCCTTGCCCCAGATGCGGCCAATAGCGCTGACCACGCCAATGGCCATGGTCGGCGTCGGCCCAACTTTCGCGTCAAGTGAGCGCCCCAAGGCGATCGTCCACTGCCCTTCCTTGATGGCTTTCTTTGGCACATACGGCGCGACCGGCAGTCCCTTGGCATCGACCTTGATTAACGTCAGCATGCGCGACTTATCGGTCGCAACGCGTTCCGCCTTCAGCGGCGTATCGGTCTTGCCGTGCACTCGAACGAGGATCGTCGGTGGATTGTTGATGAAGTTGAATGCGCTCGTGATGATGTAACCATCTTCGGAGACGACCACACCGGTGGTGGCGCCGAGCGCCTTGCGGAAGATCTGCCCCTTGGGCCCCGCCACGACCAAGTCCGCGCCGCCTACGGTTTCGATTTGCACGACCGACGGCCCGGCCTTGCGGGCGGCGTCCTTCATCATCTTTTCCAGCACGCTGTTCAAGTCTTCTTGCGAGCGAGCCCCCGAGCCCGTGAGTCCGATGACCAAAGCCGCAAGGATGCAACCATTTCGCCACATGTGCGTGTTCCCTTTTCATGAAGCCCAGAGGCGATTTACTCCGAATCCCTGGGCTTTCGTCAATTACGCTAATTCGATGCTTGCAATTTGGGATGTTTCGTCAGCTTGATTTTCACATTTTCCAGCTTGTTGCCTCGCTGGTACTGAACACGAATCTCCGAGTCTGGGGCATACAGCTTGAGCGTTTCGCGGAAAACCTTGATCGTCGGCACCGAAAAGCCTTCGACGTAGAGGATCAGATCATCCGGCCGCAGCCCCGCCTTGTCCGCCGGCGAACCGGGCACGACTTCTTCGACGTACGGCGGTGCCGAGCGTGTTGCTTCCACCACCAAGGTGATCCCGTGATATCCGCCCGCATCGACCTTGGCGATCTTGTCGCTCTCCTTGTACGTCCCCTCCATGCCTTTTTTGACGAAGTGAGCCATCGTCACTGTGCCGGGCTTCCCTTCGATGAGCACATTCGCCTGGGCCTGGATCGGCACGGCATAGTTAATCCACGTGTCAAGCCGGCTGTCTTTCAGTTCACGGCCGATCAATCCGAGCAAGTTGCCTTTGAGGTTGACGAGCGCTCCGCCCGCTGCGCCGGGGTTGCAGACGACGATGTCGAGGAAGTACACGTCGCCGGCGTACGGCGCGTCGAACACGCCGCGCCGGCCACGCAAGTCCGCCACGGCAGCGACGATGCCTTTCGACACCGACATCGGCTCGTCGCGCAGGGCGATCTTGAACTGGTTCGACATCGCCAGAATCCAGTCGCCGTTCTCCCCGATCGGACGGGCCGCCTGTTCGTCGAAATTGTAGTGCGGCAAGAAATCGACTTCTTCGTCGATCTTCAACAGCGCTACGTCGAGCTCCGGCTCGCGGGCGATCACCTTGGCCTGGTACTGCCGGCCGTCGTACAGGTGCACGAGGATGCCAGGGTTGATGAGGATGTGGTTGTTGACGGTGAGAATGTGTCCTTGCTTGGACACGAGGATGCCGCTGCCGTAGGACGGAAGCCCCTTGAACCCGCCGATGCCGAACAGCTTGACCAATTTCTTGTTGACGGTCAGCGCCGTCTCCGTGACCGGCGCCTGTGCCGAGCTGGCCGACGCGCACACGGCGACGGCCAAAAGAGTGATCGGCAAGTAATAGGTTTTATATCGTATCATGAGAGTATTTCCCGTGTTCTATCCCAGGGATTCGCTGCGCTCACCCCTGGGCTTCTTTCAGTTTGCCGCATTCTTCGCCGGCGCGGGGGCCATCTGGTATTTCGTGACGCTGAACGTCCCGTAGTGCACGTCGCGGAAGTAAACGGCCATCTCGTGCGGAAGCTGCCGGCCATTGACGTTGCGATAATCGCTGAAATAAACCTCGCACGGATCTTCGTTGGCGTCTTGCAACCGCAACTCGAAGCCAAGGAGCTTATGATCGCTTTGGGCGAAGAACCATTTGCACTGGTAGTTGGCCAAGCGAGTGGTGAGTACGTTGGCGAGGACGGCACGCTTCATCCAGCCGCCTTGGGGCGCCGCGCCCTGGGGCGGCGGCGGATAGATCGGTTCGGAGCCGCCGTGGTTGCATTCGGACGGGAAGCCTTTCTCACCTTCGGTCAACAGATGCCGCCAGACGTAGATGGCCGCAATCAACCCGCCGCTGCCGTTCGGTTTGCGCATGTCGGTCAGGCCGTTGTCCTTGTCGAGCGGCTCGAGGCGATCGGTGAAAGCGCCGATGGTGACGGCAGCCTTGGTGATGACGCTATTGCCCACTTTTTGCTCGCCGATCTCCGTAGTGAACGGCGTCTGGGCCCGGAGCTTGAGTAGATTGACGTTGCCTTCGATTTTCCAATCGCCGGCGAGCGCGCTAAAATCGCTGTGTTTCTTCAAATCGGCGAAGAGTCGCTTCTTCTCCTCGCGATTGAAGTAGTAGTTGGCGTAGCCGGCCTTCGGCTCGTAGAACTTGGCGGCCGGGCCTTGAGGACCAGGGCCCTTCTTGGGCGGCTGCTTCGGGTCGTCCTTCGGCGCGGTCGGGTCGGGCAGCTCTTTGCGTTGCACGCCCATCAAGCGGACCAGAATCTCCTTGCGTATGTCGCTGCGGCGATATTCGAGCGGCACGCGCCAGCCGCGCGGGAACAGCCCTACGATGTTCTTGTAATGATTGTCGCTCGTCACCAGGCGGCCCGCGAAACCCATCAACTCGTCGTCCTGATCCAGTCCCCGGCGATAGGCGTCCGAGTCTTCCAGGATGGCCGTCACCTTGGTGCGCCCGATGCCCGCCTTCTCGGCTTCGGTGCGAACCAGCGCCCCGAGGCTCGCGTGATCGGCGTCGAGGCCGGCGTGCAGATGGCCCATAAAGTTCTTGATCTGATTGATCGAGATCGCATAGCCCACGCCCGAATTGATGCGGCCGCGCTTGTCGAACGAGCCGCGGCCGTTGATGCCGATGATTTCGCCTTTCATGTTGAAGAGCGGACCGCCGGAGTTGCCCGGGTTGATCGACGTGTCGATCTGAATGCAATTGGTGTATTCGAGAATGATGCCGGCCGGCGGCTGATAGCGATCGACGCCGCTCACCAGGCCGAACGTGACGGTCGGCGTAAAGTCGGTCGCCAGCAGGAACGGGTTCCCCATGGCGATCGACCAGTCGCCGGCCTTGACGAGGTCCGAGTTGCCCATCGGGGCGTACGGAAACTTGTCGCCTTCCTTTTTCGGCAAGAGCTTGATCAGCGCGACATCGCCGACCTTATCCCAGCCGACAAGGACACCGTCGTAGAGAATGCCGTCGGCCAGGCCGCACTGCATGGTCGGCCCGGTCGGCTGAACGACGTGGAAGTTGGTCAGAGCGTAGCCGGCGTCGTTGATGAGCACGCCGGTGCCGCCGCCTTGGCCTCCCCGTGCGAACACGGCCACGACGGTCGGCTTCACCTTCTCGATGACGGCGACACGGTCGGCCTCCGATTTCAGCACCACGGGGTTCTGCGCCGCAGCCATTGTGACCGACGCCAACAGACCCATCAACGCACAGGTGAATATTCTCATGATGCAAATCCTTGGGCTGCGCCACGCCCGCCTCTTTCGAGCCACGGCTAGACGTTTGATGCTATTGACTCACTTGGGCGTTCGCCAGCACGGCATGGCCGCCCAGATTGGTAATCTTCGCTCCCTCGACGACGATACGCAGCGTCTGGATGTCCTTCACGTTGATCAAGATCGGCGTGACCGCCTTGGTCGACACCTCGAAAGTGCCGCGCTTGTCGTTGTCGCAGTACACGATCAGCGTGACTTTGCCCTGCCCTTCGTCGGCGATGCGGGCGTCGACGCCGAGAACCGCCTTGAAGTCCTTGTATTTCCCGGCCAGGTTGTACTCCAGCTCCACGCCGGAGTACATCGAGAGGCCTTTGTCGTATTTCTTGTCGTGCAGCATGATCGGGTAGCCGTCGAGGTTTGCGTCTTTGCGAATCGGATTGAATCCGCCCAAGAGGGCGACGTCGGAGATTTTGCCATCCAGATCCGACAGATACGTCAGCCGGCCAAAGTTGAAGTCGATGCGCGCGACCAGCTTGACGTCAAACGACGTTTTCTGTCCGAACGGCGTCGTGACGGCGATCTGCCCGCCGGAGAAGGCGATCTTCGAAGCGACCAGAAGGTTGCCGTCAACGTCGATCACCTTGCACAGCACGACGTCCGCTTGTGGGTTGGTCGGGATGAACTGCATGGCCTGGATGTTGGCGAGCGATGGCGTAATCTCCTTGCCGACGTCGAGCTTGAACTGAATCGTCTGGGATTTTTCATCGACGACGCCGAAGACGCCTTCGAGCGCCGCCAGGTTGCCGTCACGCACGACGAAGATTCGATCCTTGCGGCGTTTGTCGTTCAACTGCGAAATCCACTGTTTCCTGAAGATCGGCTCGTGCGCGTCGCGCAGGTAGGCGGCGAGCGCGGCCACCGGAACCCTCACCGTCACTCCGCTCGTCAACTCAAGCTGAACGTCCTTGGCGCCGAACGTCACTTTTGTGCAATAGAGAATCGATTCGTCGAGCAGATGGACTTCCGAGAACTTGGGCGAAGATGGGGCCGTTTTCCAGGGACGGATTCCAATGTCGAGCACCTGCGACATCGGCGTGGACACCGATTTGCCGGCGACGCTCATGACGACTTCCGTGTCGCTTATTTTTTCGAGAGTTCCGCTGAGGGATTTGCCGGTAATTGTCTTTAGCTCGTCGGCGCCGGCATTGGACGCAATGAGCGCGATCAGCATGAGCACGGCAAATCGGAGTGCGTTCATGGGAGTCGATCCAAAGGTGGTGCTGCCAGGCGCCCTTGCTGGCGCTGCGGGCTGGTAAGGCATGTACATGGCGAAAAGGCTGTGGCCGCGACCGACTGTCGCAGCCACAGCCCGTGTTTGACAACGCGCTGAACCGCTTACTTCGTGCCGTTCAGGTTCAGGTTGCGGAAGTAGGCGCGAATGGCTTCCGCGTGGCGCGGCGACATGCCGGCGGTGAGTTCCACCAGCGCTCGCTGTTGTTCACGCGGCGGCAGACGGCCCCAGTCGGCGACGAGCTTCTTGAACTGCTCGTGCTTCAGGTTGCCCGTGCTTTGCCCGCCCGCGTCGTTCATATCTTGAGCGGGGTTCTTGGACGGATTAGTGCCCTTGGGCGGTCCCGACGGACCGGGCTGAGCGCCGCCATCGGGGCATTGATCGCCGTTGTCGCTCGGCGGACCTGGAGGACCGTCTGGACCCGGCTTCGGCGGACCGTCGCCCGGCTTCTTCTTTTTGTTCTTGTCCGCGTTTTCGAGCTTTTTGATCAGCTCGTCGAGCCGATTGAGGACTTCACGCTGCTGACGCTGCGTTTCCGGACCGCCGCGGGCGATTTCCAGACGCCGTTCGATGTTCTCCATCTTGCGGCCGATGTCGGCGAGGTCCTTGTCCTTCCACGTGTGCATGTCGAGAAGCATCAGCGTGGCGACGATGCGATAGCGTTCCGGAGCGATCGAGCCGGCTTCGTCGAGCAGGCGCTGAATCGTCTTGGTCGCTTCCGGCTTCTGCAGCATGGCGTGCTCGCAGACGGCGCGGTGGAACAGGTACGCGGCCGGGTCGGCGGTGTCGGTCGGGCTGAACATCTTCAGCACGGCGAGACCTTCTTCATAGACTCGGCGATTGGTCAGGGAGCGGGCATAGATCAGCCCGAGGTTAGCCCGATAGAAAGCGGAGGTTTTCTCGTTCTTGAAGACCGCCGGCAGGACGATCGGCGCCGGGGCGCTGGGATCGCGAGCTTCGGCGAGCAGCTGAGCCGCCGTCGCATCGCCCAGGGCCAGCGAGTCGGCCACGCGGTCGAGCACGGGGCGCTGCTTGTCCTGCCAGATCGTGTTCAACTTGGCCAGGTTGGCGGCGTCGGCCTTGCCGACTTCTTTCAGCCAGGCGCCGAACTTGGTCTTGGCTTCATCCGGGGTCATGGATTCCATGGTCCCGAACGCAGCGGGTTTCTTTGTGTTGCCCAGGGCCATGCTCCCCATGCATAGGAGGGCAATGGCCGCTACCATGATAACGCGCTTCATTTGTTCTCTCCATTTGCAATCTGACGAACGATTTCTTGGATACGCCGCTGACGATCACTGAGCGTGCGGAGTTCGCGAATGATCAGGGGTTCATTCGCTTGCTCGCCGGTGTACCGTTTGCCATACAGTTCGGTGCGATCGTTGACGCGCTTCTGCATGGCGCGAACCATCTTCAGTTCTTGAACCAGCTTGAGCAGTTTCGGATCTGGCTGTTTGCCTCCCGGCTTACTGTCGCCCGGTTTGCCGTCGCCCGGATCCTGATTCTTTTCACGCTCTTCTTTGAGAGCCTTGATCATCTCTTCCAGCGTGGTGATGATGTCCACCTGGATGCCCTGGGTGATGTCGTGGACGTCAGCGAGGTCGAGGCGTTTCTGCACCGTGATCATATCGGTTCGCAGCGACTGGAACACCTCGGGGAAGGCCACGGCGGTCCCTTCCGCTTCGATGATGGTGATGCACTTGTTGGCCTCGAGGATAATCTCCTTTTCTTTATCGGAGAGGCCCTGAGAGGCAACCTTGTCAGCGCGGGTCGGCTTCTTGTCGGGGTGCTTCAGGATCGCCGCCTCGGTTTCCTTCGTGCCCTGAAGAACTTGCTTTTGCAGCATGAGCATCTTTTCGCAGCGGGCCTGCAAAGCGGCGAGGACACGTTCGATTTCTTCCTCGCGGAGCTGCTGCAGGAGCTTCTCGAGCTTCTTCTTGGCGTCTTCCATCTTGGCGATGGCGTCGGCCTGCTTCTTCAAGGCGTCCTCGGTGCGCTCCTTGGCGATCTCCTCGGTCGCTTTTTGCAGATCGTAGCCGGCTTCCTTGATTTTTTGCTGAGTCTTGGCGATTTCGTCGTTGTCCTTGTTCTTCGGATTCTGAGCGGACGGAGGCGGAGGCGGGGAGCCGTCGCCTTTGGCGTCTGCTGGCGGGGGGCTGCCGCCGCCGCCCATCGGGCTGGCGCCGCCGTCTTTGGCCTGGCCTTGACCGGCGGCTGCGCCGGATTTAGCTTCGCCTTGCTTGCCGTCGCCGCCTTTGGCTTCGCCGCCGGACTTGCCCTCGCCGCCCTTGTCGGCGCCTTTGGGTTCCTTGGAAGCGACCGGCGGTTTTTGATCGCCGCCGCCGCCCATCGGATCACCGCCGCCGGCTTTCGACTTGGCGTCGGGGGAACCTTGTTGCGGCTTGGAGTCGGCACCGCTCTTGCTGTCCTTCGGATCGCCCTTGGCGGAGCCTTGCGGGCTGTCCTTCATCGGATCGCCGGTCTTGCCGGAGTCCTTGGACCCGCCTTCGTTCTTCTTATCGTTCTTGGCGCCGGCGTCGTTCTTGTTGTCCTTGTTGGCGCCCTTGTCGTTCATGTCTCCCTTGGACGGATCGCCCTTGGCGTTGGCGTCAGGCTTGCCGTCTTTGGGATCTTGATTGCCCGGCTTGCTGTTGGCCTTCGGGTCGCCGCCGGACTTGTTCGGCTGACCGCTCTTGCTATCCTGGCCAGGTTTGGTCTCACCCTTGTTGGGCGAGGCGTTCTTGGGATCGGTCGGGCCGGCATCCTTGGGATTGCCCTTGGAGCCTTCGGACTGGGGATTCTTGCCGGCATCCTTGGCTTCACCCTTGGCGCCGGTGGAATCCTTGCCGGCGTCCTTGTTCTCGCCCTTGGTCGGAGCGCCTTCGCCGGCCTTGCCGTCTTTCTTGTCCTTGTCGAGGAAGTTCTGAATGTCCTTCTCGATCTTCTTGGTGTCTTTCGCGACCTTATCCTGAATGCCCTGGAGTTCCTTGTTGTCGGTCTTCTTCTGCTCGGTCAGCGCCTGGACGGTCCGTTCCTTGGCGATGGCCTGCTCGATCTTGCTGATGATCTCCTTCAGCGTCTTGACATCGTTCGACAACTTGGTGCCGCTGGTATCTTGCAGCAAATCGAGAATGCGGCGCAGGTCGTCGGCGATGCGATCGCTCTGGGCCTGCAGCTTCGGCAGATCGTTCGGGCCGTTGACGCGGGCGGCGCGCATCAACTCGATCATCTGGGTGAATTTCTGATTGATGGCCAGGTTCTTGCACTCTTCGAGCACCTTTTCGAGCACTTTGGCCCGCTCGCGTTCCTCGGCGGTCCCCCGGGAGAGACGGAGTTGCAATTGTAGGAGAGCGGCCGTGAAATCGTCGAACTGCCGGCGAAGCTGTTGCTCGCTGGTGATGATTTCATCGTCCTGCACGGCCGTTTTTGGCCGATCGTTCGCTTGCAGGCTGAACGAAAAGACCGTCAGCATGGCAAGGCCGAGTGAAACCAGGATAAGACGCGGTTTCATAACAATGGTCCTCCCGAAAAGGGATCCGACTTTTGCCTCGTTAGCAAAGCGCGTTGCGAACGCGCCCCACGGGGCAGTCCGGCGAGCGATATTATGACGATTCTTTGGCGGACTCCCAACAAAAAACACCGAAAAAGGTCAATTTTGCAAATAAACATTCGTTCACATAAAGTAGGTCAGGCTTTCTAGCCTGACATGATGCACGCGTACTAACGACGTCAGGCTGGAAAGCCTGACCTACCTGCTACGCCGCACTTATGCCCATCCTAACACAACCACCATGCCAATCATAGGTTAAACGGGCGCCGGCGGACGATCTGCCGAGCGATTTCGACGCGAACATCGCGACGAAATTCCGCGTCAACCGGCGATCGCGCCGCAAGGCGGCCGCCCATTTCGCTCGATTGCAGCATGCTGGTTTTCTTCAGGTCCTTTTTCTCGTCCTTCTTCTCGGGCTCTTTCTTGTCCTTTTCTTTCAGCAATGCTTCGATAAGTTCCTCTTGATATTTTTCCCATTGCAGCCGGAAGAACCGCGAACGTTCGCGCTGATCGCGTTCGATCGAGGCCAGCAGGGCGACCAGCTTGGCTTCGACGATGACTTCGCCCATGGCGTTGAGCACGAGTTGGATATCGTCGCTCAGCCGTTGAAGATCCTGATGCGCCTTGGTCATGTTCTGCCGATGCAGCACGACGTTTGGCGGCCTCTTGGCTTCTTTTTCTTCCTCGAGCAGCTGCAGGGCCTTGAAGAACGAGTCCTGAGCACGCGGCAAGCTGCCCTGGTTGGGCAATTGCTGCGTGGGCGCATTGACGATATGGTCGAGCTTGCTGACCACTTTGTTCTCAATGTCCTCGATGCGCTTTTTGTTAATGTTGTTGATCCCCATCTCGATGAGGATTTTTTCGTAGCGCTGCTGGGCCGCGATCAGCTGGTCGCCGGCGTTCTTGACGCTGGTGCGAATGGTGTTCATGCGAACCAAAATCGAGTCGACGACATCTTGATCGGCGCCTTCGACCTGGATCTTGCTCTGCTGCTCCAGGAGGCTCAGCTTGCTGGCGTCAACGGCTTCCTTGGCCTGCTCGAGCTTCTCTTTCATGTCTTCCTCATCGAGAGCGATCTGGGAGAGAAGTTCGTTCTCGCTGATGACGATGAACGAGATGTCGCCGTTCTTGTTGACCTGGCTCTGCCCGTTGAGCGTCACAGTTTTAGGGACTGCCTTTTTGACCCCCTGAGCATCGGCGACATGGTCGATGAACGAATGCACGAAGGTGTCGCTCGCCTCGACGTTGTTGTCGCTCGCTTCGACGGCGATCTTCAAGAGATAGTGCATCTGCCCGATCGTGCTGCCGGGCTTGCTATCGGCTTTCAACTCCGGCAAATGCTTCCGCAGGTCGAAGCCTTCGGGATCTTGCGTCTTGAAGTCGAACTCCCAGGTGCGCGGCTTGCCGATGCCCTTGCTCATGCGCTGCTTGGCGACATCGATGTTGGCCATCTCCTCTTCTCGATTCTTGAGCTCGTCGTTGAACCCGGCTGACGGAACGAAGCCTTCGCGATAGCCTCGCGCGAAGCGCGAATCGAGCTCGATCATATCGGCGGCGTAGGCCATGACGCTCGGGCCGATCTGCCACGTCGCCGGGTTGCCGGGCCAAAACTGGAAAACGCTGCCGACGGCACTGGCGCGATAAATATGCCGCTCGGCGCCGACCTGCAGAATGGGCAACTTCTTGGAACCTGGAATATGAACGAGTTCGAAGTCAATCTTCTCGTACTTGTAGCGATAGCCCACGCGAACCAGGCCAAAGGTGTCGGCCACCTTGCACTGGAACGGCAACTTGGCGTCCGGCGTGATCAAGTAGGCGTTTTGATATTCGGCGTAGTTCGGCGCCTCGTCGGGTTCGGCGTCCTTGCCCTTGGGTTTCTTCCTGTTCGGATCGCCGATGGTGCGGAATTTCGGATTGCGCCCCGCGTAACCCAGCGACAGCGTTTCGACGATCGGCTCCTTGTCCTCGATCACATCAATCTTGAATTTCCGGCTGCCGCGAATGTTGTCCTCGTCGAAGAAGTCGACGGTGAACTCATGGTGGTCGACAATATTTTCCATGAGTAACGTGAAGCCGAAGCGATCGTCGTGGATTTGGATGGCGCCGTCGAAGCCCCGGTATTTTGAGTCTCCCCTGGGGCGTTCCGGTTCAGGAATGGGGCGTTCGTCGCGCAGCTTGCGCGGCGAGTAGACCAGGTCGGTAGCGATCCGTGCGGACTGCGTCTTCTCTTCCTTGCCGTCGCGCAGCACGGTGAACTCGACGGTCGTTTCGGGATTGGTCATCTTGTCGCGCACCATGGCGGCGAACTTTTCCGGGTTGCCGGGCACCGCCACTCCGTTCATGGTCAGCAGAATATCGTTGACTTTGAGTTTCATCTCGTCGGCGCGCGAACGATTGTCGACGCGGCTGACCAATAGGCCCTGCGTTGCGGGAATCTTGAGCGGTTCGCGCTTGTCCGGAGTGAGTTTGACGATGCGCATGCCGGCCCAGGCGATCGGCGTGTTGTCGATGATGACGTGAATCGCCAGGTCGCCGCCAGTTCCGCGAATCTGCGCGGTCCCCGGCCCCTTGACCACCTGAGCGATCACTAAGCGGCGGCTCTCCTCTTCGAGGTCACCAGTGAGCTTGATTTGAAACGCGCCGGGGCCGCTTGGCGTGACGGAAACGCGCAAGATCGCATTGAAAACCGATTGAATGGCCGATGCGTCGAGCCCGGGCACGCCGGTGTATTTGATAGGCGGCGAGAATTCGGCGCCCGCAGCTCGGTGAGCGCCGAGCTTGAACTCAGTGACGTTCGCGACCGCGTCGATAAGGACGAGTTCTTGTTGCCCGCGCGTCCCGCCGGCGATGCGGAACTCGTTGCCTGAGCCGGACGTCGGCTTGCCTTCATTGCGCTTGATGTGCTTCAGCCCGCGCAGCGCCATCTGATCGACGCCGAACAAGCGGTGATAGCGATACGCCGGCTCGCTGGTGTCCGTGTAAACGGCGCTCGCCGTCGGGGCGGGAATCAACGAGATGGATTTCTTGGGCGTGAAGTAGTTTTCGCCGCGCGCCCGGAAGGTGAACTCGGGCGATTCCTTCAGGTGATTGAGCGGGACGGCGTATTTGTTGCCGTCGAGCTTTTGCCTCGGGTCCGTGCTGCCGGACGCTTCACCGCGGAAGGTGACTTCGACAAACTTGGGGACAACCAGCTTTCGCAACGTGCGTCCCATGCTCGGCTCGTCGACGAGTTTTTCCAACTCATCAAACACGCGGCCTAACGGCGCCGGATCGAGCGTATAGTCGGTTCTGCCCGGGAACGCGCCTTGTGCAGCGAGCGTGCGGGCTTGCGGCGACGGCACTGCCAGCAGGCCGACGGTGCTTGCGCCAAACGCAGGCCCCACCACTTTGCGGTCGCGCGCGGCGAGATGGACTTTTTGCACGCTGAGCTTGTCGACGGTCCATTGCTTCCAGTCGACCCATTGGTCCAGACGCTTCTCGGCGCCGCGGTTCTTTACTTTGCGCTTCACTTCAGGGTCTTGGCGAAGTTCGCGGAAGGCGCCGCTCCACTGCGTCACGGGAATCTCGGATTCCTTGTACAGGGCATTAAGGATCTCCGGCTCGAGCTCATCGAGCTCCAGCTTCCAGTAAGGGAACTCCTTGGGGATGTCGACGCCGGCGAGGACATCCTGAGGCAGGAACTTGGGAAGATCGTTCCAGAGCAACGGCCGCCAGCCGGTGGGCGTCGTTCGATCGGCCACGACCCATTGGAAGGCGCGGACGCGCAACTCCGGCCGGCTGCCGTCCTTGGCGACACGCATGTCGGTCGGGCGTTCCTTGCGCGAGGCCTGGAAACCGGTAATTTCCAGGTGAGCGCGGCGAGGCCAATAGGTGTTCTGCATGAAAATGTTGCGTTCCGCCCAGATCGACGCCGTGTGGTAGAACTTCCAGGTGAATGCGTAAGGGGACATCCATTTGTCGCTGAACGCCGCCGTCGCCGACGTGAAAATAGCGAGGTTCGCTAACAGCATGCCGACGCTCGACAGGGCGACGAACACCCAAAGCCAAACGAGCCGGCTCCAATTGAACACCAGGCTTACCGGAAGCGTCTGAATCAGCTCCACAGCTTCCATGATGGTCTTTTCCACCATCGCTTTGGAGAAGCCGTACTTGGTGGCGAGCGCAGGATCGGACAATTCAACGGCAGTGATCAAGCGATCGCCGAGCTGGTTGGGGAAGCGCTTTTCAAGCACCAGGGCGATGGCTTGATCGTTGAAGTCGCTTAGCCAGCGCATGACCACCGTGCTGAAGCCGTAGATGGCCAGGGCGACGCCGACGAGAACGACGACCATGATTCGACACACAAGGCTGCTGATGCCGCTGTCGTCGACCTCATTGAATTCGAAGATCCAGTCGACGCCATAAACCTTGACGAGCGGAAAATCGAGGTTGAACAGGCCGAAGTCGAGCGCCAGGCCGACCCAGAACAGGCCGATGACGCACAGAAGGGTGAGGGCCACGCCTTCGAGGATGATGTAGGCGCGAATATACTTGCGCACCAGCTGAAGCGGGTGCTGGACGATCTGTTGCGCTTCGTCCTTGTCGAATTTCTGAGCTTTTCCGGTCGCTGTAGACATTTCCAACCTCGAGTCTAACTTCTGACCTCGAATGTACGACTTCTGATTTTGATCACGCAAGCCGCAAGAGTTTGCGGGCAAGCCATTCCACCCCGATCAGCGAGGCGACAATGATGAGGACGGCGGAGAAGCCGACCTTGAGCCAATCGGTGGCAATGCTGTTGGCGAGTTCCGTGATGAAGCCGGCCCGCATCTGCCAGGCCATCGCCACCACGACGCCCGCCGTCAACGCGACGGCGATGCCAATCAGCCCCACGCCGACGTAGTCCTGCGTGACGCCCGCATAAATCGCATAACCGAGCGCCCCGAGACCGGCAAGGATGGCGACGGTCCAAAGCGTGCCCTCGGGGAAGTAAGCGAACGTCAGCGACAGCAAACCGAGGACGACGCCGGCGCCGAAGAAGAGCCCGGCGCTGATCCACTGCTGCAGGATCGCCAACAGCACGCCGCCGACCACGCCAATAATAAGCGGTGCGATGATGACCGCCGCAAGGATGCGGACCTCCCAGCCGAGCTGAAGGAAGTAAGACAATCCGCCCAGCGTGGCCAGGAAGGCGAAGATCAAGAAGAAGCCCAGACCGCTCGACCAATCCCAGATCGCGGTCATGATGCCGCCGCCCAAAGCGCCGATTGCCAGCGGGATGAGGACGAGCGCCAGCATGATCCAGATGTCAAACTCGAACTGGAATCCCTGGTCCCATAGGTAATCCCAGCGCCCCTTGACCGTGTCCGTTCGCGACGGCACTTCAATCAGGCAATCCGCGATCAGGTCTGCATTCTCCAGCGTGAAGAACAATCGCTTCGAGCCCTTGTCGCCCAGGCTGGCTGTGTATCCCTCGGGCGGAATCAGCTTGCTTTCGATTCGCGCCCGGGCGTCGTCGGACAGGTTCTTCAAAAGCGTTTCGGCCGGGCTCGCCATCTGGTAAAGGTAATTGAAGTTCGTCTTCTTGTTGTCCTTTTCCGCATTGAGCGCCGTCACGATCAGCGACTGCTCCAGCGGAGGCGCGTCGACGTCCGGGATGGTCAGCTTGAACTCGTATTCGCCCGGATCGGTGATCTCGTCGATGTAGCCGGCGAAATGGCCTTCCCAGGTTGCGCCGATGCCGACCGGTTTGGCTTGCAGATCGAACTTGAAGTTGGTCTTGCCCGGGTCCTTCTTGGCCTCCTTTTTTTCCTTGTCCTTCGCGTCGGGTTGCTCCAGCTTCTTCTTCAGAACGCGTGTCACCATGACCGTCGGCGTCAGCTTCTCGGAGGCAAAATCGAGGTTCTTGTTCTTCAGTTGCACCTCGAATTCAACGCGACCGTGGCGATCGCGGGCCAGGAGAATGATGCGGCCGTACTTTTTCTGCGCCTTCGCGCCCGAGGCAACGAAGCGAGACATCTTGATCCAGAGCCGTTCGTGGTAACCGTCCTTGAAGGAGCGCAGACGCCACAGTTCCCCCGAGCTGACAAACAGCGTCTTGCCCAGACCGAACGGGAGCATGGCGATGAACGGCTGCTGATCCTTGAAGGCGTCCGTCTTGTCGCCGATGCGCGATTCTTTCGGGCCGGCGAACGTGGCGATCACTTCGGTTGCCGTCTTTGTGCGATCGACGGGGTAATAGGTGTAGAAGCCTTTGCGCGGCGTGGGGCTGTCGCCGGGTTTGACCATTCTACTGTCGTCGCCGAAGAAGAAGCCTCCCCAGCCGGCGATCGGGTTCTCGCCGGCTTCATCGAGCTTGAGGAAGTCGTACTGCTTGGCCGCCGGCGTGAAGCAGAGGGCGTAAGGCCGACTTGCGTCGTGGTTCAAGCTGGCGCCTTGCAAGCCGATGCCGTGCAGGCGGGCATCCTTCACCACCACGGGGATCAGCGACTGAATCTTGGTCAGATCCTCGCCGCCCGGCCGAGCCAACTGATGCGAAAAGATCGGCCCCGCGACGAAGATCAAGCCGCCGGCATTTTGATCAACCCAGCGATTCAATAACTCGCGCTGCTTAAGCGTGAGCTTCGTCCAGTCAGGATCGAAAGCGATGATCACATCGTAGTCGCTCAGGCTCTTGAAACGCTCGCCGGGCAAGTTTTCCGACAACGTGCTCGGAAACTCGCTCAACATGCGGTCGGGTTCGACGTCCTGATCGACATGGTCGTCCTTGGCGGAGGCTTGATTGTGGATGCAGAATTCCATTCGGCCTTCCAGTTGCTCGCGATACAGAGCAGTGCGAACGAACTGGTATTCGCGGGTAGCCCCGCCGGCGAAGAGCAGCACGCGCAGCTTGCGTTTTTGAATCAGCACGCGCGTCGCCTCGGACACGTGAAACGCCGCCGCATAGGCCTCGTTCTTGTGCCGGGGCGTCTTGGCGATGATCTGCCAACGCCCTTCCAGGTCGCGATTGGCGTCGTTGGCGGCCACGATCTTCTTTAGCTTCTGCACGTCGACTTCGAATTCGACAAAGCCCTGTTGCTGCTCGCCGGCCCCTTTGAAGATGCCCTCGGTCGGGCCGAGCACATGCGTTTGGTCGGTAACTTCCTTGCCACTGACATCCTGCACGCGCGTCACTTCGAGCGTGACCGGGAACTTTTGCCCCGCCAGGCCTGTGGAAGACGCCTGCACGCGCACCTTGAATGGATCGTCCGGACGTGTTTCCGACGGAGCGTTGACGTCGTCGATGTTGATGCTCGTCGGCGTCCGTGTTCGGCCCACGCCGATGGTGATGACCGGGATCGGCCGTTGCTGGCTGTTCACCATCGTCAAAAAGTCTTGACGATTGTCCTCCGAGCCCTTGTTGGTGGTGCCGTCGGAATAGATGATGATCGCCTGCAGGTAGCTGTTGCTCTCAAGCTTGAGCATCTGCAAGCTGGCGCCGGCGATGTCGGTGTGTTTTTTGATAGTCTTGAGCCGTTCGCGCCGATTGAAATCGGCAATCTCCAGGCGCTTCTTGTCGGCTTCATTAAGACCTTCGACCTTCAGCGGCGGGATGTCGTTCGGATCGGGGAACAGGAATGGCCGCCACTTCTTTTCGGTGTAGTCGCCGGCGTTGGCGCTGGTAATGTTCAACACCGCCCCTTCGTCGAGAACATCGCCGAAACGATAGGCGAATAGAGGAGTTTTCGGCACCACGGCGTCGATGAACGGCGTGCGCGGCTGCTTGTCGGCATTGACTCTTGACAAGAGAAAACGCAGCACTTCGTCTTGCCTCTTCGGACGTTTTTCCGGGTCTTCGCCTGGTTTCGGAATGTCGTCTTGGTTCTCCATGCTCTCGGAGACATCGAAGAGCATCAGCACGCGCGACTCATGCTGGTGTTTGTCGTGGTGCTGGCATCCGGGAAGCAAAAAGACCATGGCGAGAATCAAGTAAACGCATACGCGCAGCATGCCCAGGAAGATGGCCCAGCTCCAGTGCACCGTGCGCGAATCGCGTATGTACATCAAACTAACGTAAAAAAGCGCCACACCCATGACAGGAACCAAGATGATGAGCCAAGGGCTGATGATCGCCGGCTTGCTGTAGAAGCTCACGAAAAAGGCGGCGATGAGGTAGATCAGCGAGAGAGCGCCGACGATGCCGCCGCCGATCAAGGCAGTGGCGAGTTTGTTCTCGTCCTTGAAAAAGGTCACCAACCCCACGACGAGGAACGCGAACAGAACCGGGATGAGAATGGCCCAATGCGAGCAATCCTCGGTCAATCGGCGGAACAGGAATTCCGACGTGTCTTGGGGGTGCAAATTTTCCATGAGAGCTTCCTTTGTTCGTCCGTCGTTTATCGTAGATATCACGCTCCGCGTGATGATCCGGTCTGCAATCGGTTCTCATCGCATGGTGCGTTTCATGCGCCGTACGGCGTGGTGCGTTTCACGCACCCTACGGCCACTTGTAGGGTGCGTGAAACGCACCGCTCAGGCGGGCGATTCCGCGCGGGCCCCCGCCGCGGCCATCTGCTCTTCCGTTTGCTTGAGATGGAAGCTCAGGTGCACCGCTAACGCTTGCTCGGCAATCAACACCAACAGCAATATCAGGAACAGCCAGGGCGACTCCGACAAGTCCTGCGTCTTGGGCACTAGTTTGTCCTCGGGAGCGTTGGGGCCGACGATTTGCACGGCGTCCTCGGGTCCCTCTTTCTTGGCGGCGTCGAGCAAGGCTGCCTCGGCTTCCGATCCCATGCGTTGCAGCTTGCCTTCGTGCAGGGTGTTGACATTGAACGCATGTCCAAAGGCGCCAAGGCTCTTGTTCGGGACGTCCGGATCGAAGATCTCGGAGACATACAGCCCGGGCTCCAGGTGCTTCGCCAGCGTGAACGTGAACGCTCCGCTCGACGCTTCAATCGTTTCCTCGCCGAAGACAACCGGCGTCGCCGGCTTGCCCGCCTCCGGCTTCCTGAATGTCCGCACGATCTTGAGCTTCTTGTCTTTCTTGAACTGCCCGGCATCGAAGCTGAGCGGGATCGTTGAGCCCGAGCCCACGGTCAGCGAATCGTCGGCGCGAGCGCCGGTAAGATAGTTCTGCATTTCCCAGATGAACGGCATGAAGATCACGCTGCCCGTCGAACCGCCCGACCAGTCGTTCCATTCGCGGCCCAGGGTGGACATCACGGCCACCACGCGACCTTTGGGCATATCTTTCGGATATTCCTGAGCGACGACAAAGGGATCGCCATACTGCACGTCTTCGCGCAGAGCGATCAATTCCGCCTTGAGCGCCTGAACGCGTTCGTCGGGGTTGGCCCAGAATGCGGTGAGATCCGGAAGATTGTCCTTGGGGTCGGCGCTGCCGCGATCGGTCAGCATGGCGTCGATCTGGCTCGCGAGATGGTAGCCCTTGTACTCGGCTTGCGCGTCGTCGCGCGATTTCTTTTGAAGCTCAGCGATGTGCGACGAGAGCCGAGCTTTGTACTTGGCAAACTTTTCGTTTCCGAGCACGGCTTGGATGTTCTTGCCTTTCTCGGTGATGCGGACGACGCGCTCGCCCGACGCCCGGGCCGGCGCTTCGTTGGGCAGCGTCGCCAACTCCATTACGTTGGGCCCCTGGACCCATGCGTCGCGGTTGACCTTGAAGTAACGGTGGATCGGCAGGTTCGCCAAAGGTTCGCGCTGCTTGGCTTCCTCGAAGATGGCCCCGAAGATCGGCACGGGTTGGCCCGGAAACTTGTCTTCGCGGGTGATCAACTCGAAGGTGTCATTGTCCTTCTTGATTGGCCGGGGCGCCTTGTCGGGCGACGGAAAGTACGTGCTTTCCAGCGGCGCGGGGAAGATGCCCTTGCCGTTGCGATAGAGATCCTCGTTATAGAGATAGGATTGGACGTCCTTTCCGAGGTAGAACACCACGCCGCCGCCGTCCTTAACATAGTTCTCGAGGTTGGTGATCTGCCTCGACTTCGGATAAGCATTCGGATTTTTCTTGCGTTCCTCCAGTCGATTGATCGGCTCACCCTTTGCGTTCTTATCGTCCCATTGCAGGCCTTGGACGTTGAGGAGGAAGATCGACGCATACTGCCTGAGGTCGGCGCGCTCGAGCGCCTTGAGCGGATTATTTCGGCAATCGGGCAGCTCATCGGCAAAGACGACCTTGAAACTTCCGCCGGGCACCGACCGCAACGCTGTGTCCAGAATGAACGAGTCCTTGCCTTCCTTGCGGCCATCGGCGCCGGCGCCGTCGATAATCAGGACAGGCACTTTCTCGCGAACCTCGACGAACGTGTAACGCTTGTTGTCTTCCAGCAACCCGTCGACTTCGTGCGTGAGATCTTGTTTCTGCATGGTCGCCAAGCGCACCGACAGATTGGCGAACCGGACCTGCCCCTCCTTGAGGTCGGCGAAGAACGGCTGTTGGCCGCGGAAATTCGAGCCGTAATCGAACGTGACCTCGATCGGTTCTCCCCCCGCGGGCACGACCAAAGGCCTCGTCGGCGGATTAAAGTCGACTTCGTCCAGGTCGCGGCCTTTGTCCTCGTCACGGGCGATCAAGATCACTTCAGCTTGCTTGGAACCGTAATTGGCGATGCGAATGTGGAAGCGCACCGGCATCTTATGGCCGACCACGCGAGCGCTGGGACGAAAGCTGACGATGCCGACGTTGTCGCGCGCGGGCGGCGTGCTGGCGGCTTGATTCTTGTCCCGCGCCGGCGACACCGTGTCGATGGCGCGAATCTTGATTTCCTTGTTCGCCTTGACCAACTCCACCAGTTCGCTGTTGAGCTTCTCGCCGGTCTTGCCGCTCCAGTCGACATGGCGGTAATCGGAGAGGATGTGCAGCGACACGCGGTTCTTGTTGTCGCTGCCGATCAGTTTCTTCGCCGCCTCGATGCCGTGAATGAGATCGACCTGAGCCAGGCTTGGCGCCAGTCCATTGATCTTGCGCTTGAAATCGTCCATTTCCTTGGTGTCGTTGAGGTGCTTGAAGCTGAGCGGCTTGTAATCGCTGTCGAGGCAGCGCGAGAGCTGGATGACGACGAGCTCATCGTTGGTCTTGCTCTTGCCGAGGCCCTTGCCGATCTTGTCGATGAGGAATTCTTGCGTGGCGACCTGGAAGCAGGTCTTGCCCCCCTGTGCGCCCTCGCCGGGATTTTTGTCGCGCATGCTCAAGGTGTCGTCGAGCAGGACGATATGGCGATTCGGCTTGCCGGCGTCCGAGTTGTCGCCGCAGCCGGTGAAGCGCAGAACAAGGAAGCCGACCAGGCCGATGAGCAAGCAGCGCAACGCGAGCAAGAGAAGTTGCTCGATGATCAGCCGGCGCTGAGTGCGCTTCTGAGCCTTGAGCAAGAACTCCATGGCCGCCCACTGAATCCGCTGAAAGCGCATGCGGTTGATCAAGTGGATGATGATCGGCAAGCTGATCAGCGCCGCCGCCACCAGCAAGAACGGAGAGTTCAGGAAGAGTCCGGCAATCATGGAGGTCGATCCTGTGTTGTTTATCCCCGCCTCGCAGAGGCGGGCGGGCAGCAAGGCTCGGCCCCGCCCGCCGCTCCGAGGCGGGGCTAAACGAAATTAGCGATTCACATCGATCCTTGCGACTTCGCGGGCGCCTTCGCCATTGCTTCGCGGTGATGCAGAAACTTCGACAGGGCGGCGTCGAGATAATCGGTCGTGCTGATCATCTGGTAGTCGATGCCCTTGCGGACGCAGCCGCGACGGACTTCGGTCAGGTATTCTTCGACCACCTCGATGTAGCCGTCGCGCAGGGCGCGCGGGTCGCACGTGATCATGTCGGGGCCTTCCAGATCCTCGAAGCGCGTCGTGCCGGAGAAGGGGAACTTGAGCTCGTCGTCGTCCATGATGTGAAATACGAGGATGTCGTGCCGGCCGTGCCGGAGCATTTCCATGGCCCGGAAGAACGGGTCGCGATCGACGAAAATATCGGAGATCAAGACCACCATGCTGCGCATCGGAATGTTCTCCGCCACGCGGCGGATGATCCGCTCGATGTCGGTCTTGTCCTTGGGCGTGCTGACGTGCATCGCCTTGACGATGGCGTCGAGGTGCGTGTGGGCGCTGCGTGCCGGGATGACTTCGCGCACGTCGTCATCGAAGGTGATCAAGCCGCACGCGTCTTGTTGATGCAAGAGCAAATAGGCCAGGCACGCGCCGACGGTGCAGGCATAGTTGTACTTGTTGAGCGCCCCGGTCCCGTAATGCATCGAGTTCGACACATCGACGACCAGCTGGCAGCGCAGGTTCGTCTCGGCTTCGTATTGCTTGATGTAGAACTTGTCGGTCTTCGACCAGACCTTCCAGTCGAGGTGGCGGATGTCGTCGCCCGGCGTGTAATCGCGGTGCTGCACGAACTCGACCGAATGGCCGAAGAACGGGCTGCGGTGCATGCCGGTGATGAAGCCCTCGACAACCTGCTTGGCGCGCAAATCGAGCCGGGAGATGCGGGCGATGGTATCGGGGTGCAGAAAGCGGCGCGGATCGTCAGCGGTGGTCGTCACGTTGTCATTCTCTCGGTGTAAGTCAACGTCGTGGTCGGTGGTGCGAGAAGGGGAGAATGGGAGACGGGGAGGATGGGAATGACGTCTCCCTTTCTCCCTTTCTCCCCTTCTCCCTTGTTACATTCCTTTTATGACGCAAAAATCTTCTTGAACCGCTCGTCTCTGCTCAGTTCGCTCTCCTTCGACGGCGTGTCGCGCAGCATGCGCTCGATGACCTTATCCGTCGTCACGCCTTCGGAAGCGGCCGTGAAGTTCGTCAGGATGCGATGGCGCAGGACTGGAAGCGCAAGGGCCTGGATGTCCTCGGTCTGAACATGGGTCCGGCCTTTCAGAAGCGCCCGGGCCTTGCCGCCGAGAATGAGGTACTGCGTGGCGCGGGGACCGGCGCCCCACGACAGCCATTCCTTGATGAACTTCGGGGCTCCGGGTTCGCTCAAACGAGTCTGGCGGACCAACGCCAGTGTGTAGTGCAGTACGTGATCGGTCACCGGCACGCGGCGGACGAGCCGTTGCAAATCGAGAATCTGTTCGCCCGACAGCACCGGCTTGATCTCCTCCTGCGTCGAGGTTGTGGTCCGGCGGGCGATGTCGAATTCTTCCTTGAAGCTCGGGTAATTGACGAAGATTTTGAACATGAAGCGGTCTTGCTGCGCTTCAGGCAGCGGATACGTGCCTTCTTGTTCGATCGGGTTCTGCGTCGCCAAGACGAAGAACGGGTCGGACAGCTTGTGGCGAATGCGGCCGACCGTGACCTGGCGTTCCTGCATGGCCTCGAGGAGAGCCGCTTGCGTTTTCGGCGGCGTGCGGTTGATTTCGTCGGCGAGAATCATGTTCGCGAAGAGCGGGCCGGCGATGAACTTAAACTCGCGGTTGCCTGTCGAGCGGTTCTCTTCGATCACTTCCGTTCCGGTGATATCCGACGGCATCAAGTCGGGAGTGAACTGAATACGGCTGAAATCGAGCGAAAGGCACTTGGACAGAGAACTGATCATCAACGTCTTCGCCAAGCCAGGCACGCCTTCCAGGATGCAGTGGCCTCGGCTAAAGAGCGCGATCAGGAGTTCCTCGATGACCTGATCCTGGCCGACGATCACACGAGCCAGCTGGTTGCTCAGGCTCTTGTAGGCGGCTTTCAGCTTCTCGGCCGCCTGCAGGTCCTTGTCGGTCAGCTCATCGCTGGAGCTGGCTTTTACCGGGGTGACCGTTCGGACTTCCTTGGGTTCTTTCACGGGCTTGCCTTCCACCGGCTTGCCTTCGCGGGTTTCGTCACTCATGCGGCACGTGGTCTCGTCATAGGAGGTTAAAACGATTCGATTCACCACACGCTGTGGTGAATTCGGACAAACGGGCGGAACTCGGAATTCGTGGGTTTTCGATCGACGACTCGCGGTTGGCGCGTTGCCTCATGGTAAACCGCCAACCGCGTGCCATCGTTTGGGAGAGCTGGGGGCTCCAACAAGCGAATCAGCAAACGGGAAGAGCTCGCGTGCAAGCCTTCCCGAAATGGCGGGTCGGCTATTTTTGGAATACGGGCAAACAGTTATTCTCCAGTTGCAGAATGACGCAGTAGACCGAAGTCGTGTAGATCGGTCCGGACCCCCAGCCGCCGGCGCCTTGCCAGCTGCCGTCGCCGTTCTGAGCGCCGGGACGCAGGATGGCGCCTTCGACGAAGGTTTTTTTGTAGAGACTCCAGGTCAACGGATTCGGGCTATTCTTGCCGAACATCTTCTCCCAGCCGTCTTCGCCGATGAAGTAGATCGACGGAGCATAGTAGAAGTGGGTGTATTCGTCGAACGGGAGCCGATTGAAACCACCGCCGCCGGCGCCGCGATCGAGCGGCACGCCGCGCGGGCTATTGCAGAACTGGAACCACTTCTTGATGTAGGGGTCGAATTCCTTGGAAGGGGTGCCGTCGGGTTTCTTTTCGAGGTAGTTGCCGGCGCTGAACAGACAGGCGATGGCTGCCGCGGTGAGGGCAGGCCGCCCGCCGCCGGCCGGCGCTCCGAATCCGCCGCGCCCCAGGCTGTATACCACGCCGCCGTCGGGCGTCGTCGATTTGCGCAGGTAGTCGGCGCCTTTTTCCATGATCTGCTTCGGCACCGGGATGCCCGCGTCGCGGCACGCTCTTAGAGCTTGCATCTGCGTGACGGTGACCGATCCTTCGTCGTTGTCGCTGCCGGGAGGATCACCCTTGGCAGTGTAGAACCAGCCGCCATGGCTCGATTGAGCGCTGCCGCAATATTTGACGGCGCGCGTCAGAATGTCCTTCAACTCCGCCCGGCGCTCCTTGTCGTCTTCTTCGCCGTAGACGCATGCCAGGAACAGCAAGGCGAAGCCGTGGCCGTACATGTAGCGGCCAGTCTCGCCCGCCAATTGGGGGTTGCCGATGAGCCCGTCGGTGCCGCCCCCTTTGCTGGCTTTTTTCATGAGGAAGTCAGCGGCGAGGCGGATATTATCGCGGTATTTGCCCTGGTTGACGGTGCTGCCTTCGCAGAGCAGCGCCAGGCCGGCCATACCGGTCATGGAGATCGGGTTCTGTCCATTGGCGCTCCAGCTGCCGTCTTTGGGGTGCTGTGTTTTCTTGAGCCATTCCAGCCCTTTATTCGCCGCCTCTTGATAGCGCTCGCGCTGTTTTTGCTTCTCCGCCGCGTCTTGGGCGGGAGCGTGCGAGGGCAGGAATCCCATCAAGCCGAGGCTGAGGGCGACCAACAAAAACCGGTTGAAACGATTCATGAATGCCCCTTTTTGGAAAAACGGGGTAAACGAAACAAACTCTGCCATGTATATCGACGAAGCAGGAGACAAATTCTCACGCCAAGTTTGGCTGTTCGCCTTTGGCGAGCGCATTCATTTATCGCTTGCGAATCGGCGGAAGTTCAATCGCTGGAATGACTTCCACCTCATCCACAATCCGAAGCCGAATCTGCGGCGGCAACTGGCCCATCGGCGGAGGCATAACCCCTGGGAATATCGGGCCACCGGCCCCAGCCGGTATGCCGCCGAACGGCTGACCCGGCGCGACTGGTCCACCCATGCCGAATGCCGGCGGATTGCCCGGGTTCAACATCGCTCCCGGCTGCGGCGGCGGCCCTTTGCCGTCGTCCACGTAATGCTGCACCGAGCCGCTGAATCCGATCAGATTGACCGTTCGCGCCTTGAGGTCAAGCTGAAGGAGCGAAAACATCGGCGAAGCGCCATTGATCTGGCGTGGGCCGGAGTCGTACACCATTTTGCCGTTGCTCTTGTGCAAGCTCTGGGTGACCGATACCCAGCGATTGCCGCCGTTGTTCATGATTTCGTTGTAGCGAACCGTGAACAGAATGACCGGCGAATGCTCGAACTGATCGAGCACGATCATTTGATTGGTCACCGGCATATAGCTGTGCCAGGCGAGGTCGCCCTTCTTCCAGGCGACTTCGCGATCGCCGACTTGTTTCTTGCCGTCGGCGCGTTGCACGGCCAGGAACCAGCCATTGATCGGCAGGCAACGCGTGCCGTTGTTGAAGTTGTTGTGCAAGAGGCCGCGATCGACCTTGTTCATCTCGATGGGCCTATTGAGCGCGACATAGAAGCGTTCGCTGTCCTGCAAGAGGAGCGGGTCGCGCAAGGTTTGCAGATCGGCGACGGTGATGCGGCCCTGCGTGACGCTCGTTTCCAGGAGTTCCTTGCCGGTGCTGGTGTCAAGGACAGTAAGTTTGCCCACGTTGTCGAGCACGCCGACGATGTTGGCGTCTTCGGTCTTCAGAACATGAGAGCCGGCAGGAAACTTCTTGGCCCACTTATCCTTGCCGGCGATGATGTCGTAGAGCCGGAGGGTGACGCCGTCGCCATAATTGGCTGCAAGGATATGCCGGCCGATGGTGCGAATGCGCGCCTGATAGGCCGCACTAAAGTCGGCGATCGCCAGTACTTCGCCATCGGTAGCGCGAATGGTTCGGCCCACGCCGAAGTTGCCCGGCGCGTTCGCCTCGGCCAGGAA
Organism: Planctomycetota bacterium; assembly: GCA_016872605.1. Classification (GTDB taxonomy): domain Bacteria; phylum Planctomycetota; class Planctomycetia; order Gemmatales; family Gemmataceae; genus SIAQ01. Next base: position 16,558 of record VGZI01000019.1, on the reverse strand, counting down.
CAGGTACTGATCATCGCCGAAGATGTGCGAGTTGACCGACACATCCGGCCTTTTCCAGAGCACGGTGCCTCGCAACGGATCGACGACATGCATGCCCTTGTGGCCGATGACGGCCACATACGACGCTTGCGCCGTGCCGATGCGGCCGAGCTGTACCGTGAATCGCTGGTTGGTCTGCTGATTCCAGTAGATGAACTCTGGGTTGCCCTCGACGTCGTTGGTCACTTGTTGCAGATGGACGAAACCATTTTGCGGGATGTTCTCGACGGTCATCATTTCCCAGAGTTTCTTGCCGGTGTCGCCGTCGATGCAGTAGACCATGACGCCGACCTGGCAGACGATCAAATGCCCCTTGAGCTGATAGAAGCGGAAACGGGCATTGGGGAAGTAGGGTTGGTTGACCTGGGATTGTTGATACAGATTGAAGAACAGCTGCTGGTTCATGTCGACGCGACCGAGATTGGTCACCCAGCGATCCTGATTGGTGAGTTGGTCGCGCAAGCGGATGCGCGGGTTGAACGTATCGCTCGGATCGAGAATCAAGCGGTTCTGCTTGGCGAACGGGGCTTGATCGCCGTCGGGGGTCATGGCGAAGCCCGGCATGCCGACGACAAAAGCGCCGGCGCCGATCTCGCGTGCCGCCAGCTTCGGGGCATTGAAGCCACCTGACGATTCTTCGAGGAAGGGCAAGAATCGCTTGTCGGTGGCCAGCTCGTTGAACAGGTCGGCGCCGGTCTTTTTGCCACGCACGATCTTGTCGCCGTAGTGATCCTTCAACTCACGATAATAGGCGGCAGCCAAACGCATCGAATCGTTGGTCCGCTTTTTCTCTTCGAGCTGAGCGAGGGCGGCAAGCGCTCGGCCGCCCGTGTTCGGATCCGAGCGATACTCGCCGCCCATGACTTGATTGAGCAGCATTTCGGCTTCGAGGAAGCTCGTGCGCTCATCGCGATCCATGATCGTCTCGGCCAGGCGGATACGCGCTTCTCGGCCAACGCGCACCGGAACATCGAACATGCCGACGAAAGAGCGGAAGGCGTTGATGTCTTTGGTCGCTTCCACGTCGGCCCATTCCTTGGCGATAGCGGCTTCCAACGGCGCTTTTTGCTCGTCCGTGGCTTTCGAAAGCATGCCCGAAATTCGGCCACGCAGCCACATGTTCACCGGAATCTTGTAGTTTGGATCCTCGGCCGACGAGATGCCTTCGTCCTTGTGGATTGGCAGGGCTCCGAATTCCTTGTAATTCTTGAATGCTTCGACCAGATTGCCCTGGGCTTCACGTCCCTGTCCAACGAGGCGATGGAACTTCGACTTGCGGCGTTGCTCTTCCAGATTGTTGTCCGGCACGCTGCAGAGGGCCTTGTACGTGTCGAGGTAATCCTTGTCGGCCTTGGCGAAGTCGATGTGCATGAGATCGGTCAAGGCTTCGAAAAGCCGTTCGCGAACGCGCTTGTTGAGCGCCTGCTCTTGCGGACGGTTGTTGTACGCCTTGTGCAGCACATCGACGGCGGCCTGCACCTGGCCGTCCTTGAGCAGCAGTTCGCCGTAGTCGGTCAGCTTGAAGAGGTCGTCCGGGCTCTGCTTCGATGCCAGGGCCGCATCCGCCAACCGAGCGCTTAGCTGCGGATAGGCGACCACCTCGGTCGGCGTCTGCGTGAGCACCATATTCTCGTAGAAGACCAGGTTTCCCGGCGCCGACGAGCCAGCCGCCGCGCGATTGTGCGCCTTGACCTCGCCCTTGACGACATCGACCGCCAGGATTTCGCCCTTCTTGAGCGGCAAATAATAAATGTCCTTGCTGGCAACGCCCTGGCCCGAAGGCAGATCGCCCGTGTAGATCGTCCAGAGCTGCCCGCCCGTCTTCAGGTCGAGTGCCCGGATTGTCGTATCGTTCACGATCAGCACGCGGCCACGATACACACCGGCCATGTACAAATCGCCCTTTTGCTGGGCCTTCTTCCACAGCGGCTTCCCGTCGCGCAAGCTGATGCAATGGATCGAGTCGGCGTCGGGGGCCGTGAACACGACCTTGCCGTCCTGAATCGCCGGCGGCGACGATTTCCATTTCGAGTAGACCGTCGTCGTCGTGTTCATCTTCGGCATGCCGGGGAAGCCAGGCTGAAACTGCATGCCGGGCAGCCAAACTTGAGCGTGCCCCTGATCGCGATACGGATACGACCACACCAGGCCTCGCGTCATCAGGTCGATGCCGAACACTTCGCCGGCGTTCGTCGGGCATACGAGGATGCCTTCGTCATAGCCGAGCTGGACGGCGTTGACCCGCCGGCCGATGTCTTGCACCATGCGATTGTGCTGCACGATGGTCCCCAGCGGCTGCGGATCGCCGACGATCGTCGGCTTCGGGCTAGTCGCGGTTTGCGTGATCTTGGTCGGGTCGATGCAGACCAGGCGCAGCTCCGATTCACCGGGGAACGGGTTGATGATGCCGCCGCCGAACGGTGGGGCCGCGCCGCCCGTTGTCTCGAGCATCTTTTCGTTTAGCACATAAAGCTTCCCGCCGACCGAGATCGGCAAGCTCAAGAAATGGCTGTCGCGGAACATCGGGTCGTTTTGGTTCAGGTCCCACTTCATCTTGCCGTTCATGAGGTCGTAAGCAACCAACTCGTTCTGCACGATGTACGGCTTGATCTCGCCCGGATTGTACTGGTTGAACTGAGGGTTGAACTGGTTCTGCATGAATACGCCGGGATGCGGCGGGACGGCCAGATCGTTGATCGCGTACACGAAGCGATGATCGGTCGCGAGCGTGCCGACCACGGTGTTCTCGTACAAGAGGGAATTGAAGCCGGGCACGCCGTCGTAGGACTGCATCCATTGTTCGATCTTGGCGCGCAGGGCCGGCTTCTCGAGCAAGATTGCCAGGCTGCGGTCGTGCGGGATCGAGCGCCAGACGATTTGGCCCGGCTGGAACTTGCTGATTGATCCATCTTCGTCGCGCAGCTCGATGGGCCGCAGGGCGACGGCACGGACGTCGCGCTGACTGCGATACACCATGACGCCGTTCGACGCGATTGGGAAGAAGCCGGGCAGCACGGCGCGATTGGCATCCGCCACCTGCTTGATGGCGCGTTGCACGCGATCGAGCGACGCCTGATCGGGATCGTCATCGGCGGCGCCTTCATATGGCTTGTCCATGAAAATCTTGCGCGAGAACAGTTTGCTGTCCAGGAGAGGCGGGCTGCCGCTGGCTTGTGCGGAGTTGCGCGCATTGCCTCGCCACGACGGCCAGTCGTGCACGTTCACGGGATCCACGAAGGTGGCATCCTTGATGGCGGCATCGAGCTTGGCGACCGGGATCACATCCTCGCCGAGCTTCAAGCCGACTTTTCCTTGCAGATTGTCGGAGAACCGTTTCCACGTTTCTTCGTAGTTTTTCTTGTCGCCGGCGCGGTAGAAAGCGAGCGATGCTTTGAAGAGCGTCAGATCGCTGAGCTTGGTGCGCTCGGGGTTCATTTGCAGCAGCTTTTCGTAACGCAATGCCGCCGTGAAGATTTGGCCTCGCTGCAGGAAGAGCGTGGCGAGGATTTCGTTGGCTTCGATGCCGGCATGGGTGTGGCAGAAGATTTGCGCCACCTCGGCCAGCGACTCGCGATCGCCTTTTTTCTTCGCCTCGTCGAGTTTGGTCTTGGCGTCGGCGCCGTGTTTTTGCTCGTATATCAGCAGTCCTTCCAACGGCATGGAACCGATGAGGTTGTTCGCCTCAAATTTCACGCTCGTCCAGCGCTTCACTTCCTGGCCGGTCGGATCTTTCTCAGTGACTTGAACGTAATGGTCTTTCGGTTGCTCGAGAAGTTTCTGGAATGCTTCGATCGCCTGGGGCCAATCTTTATCGTTGAGACAATCGCGGCCCACGTTGAGGATGCGGCGCAAGTTGGAGTCTTCGGAGATCTTGACCGAACTGTGTCCCGATGCGCTGCCGCCGCCCACGGGGACGGGGTCGATGGGGCCGCCTTTTTTCTTCGCGAAGGCATCGCCCCGGTCAGGGAACACGATGACCGCGACGGCCACGAGAACGGCCAATCCCAACAACACCAGCCCTTGACGCAGACGCAACATGGTGGTCTCCCTCGAGAGGACAACCAAAGCGAATCGAGTGAGGATTACTTTATGATCGCAAAGGTCGATTGTCGCACAGCTTACCCATCTTGGCAAGCACAATCCGATCCGAACCTTCAGCAAAAACCGAAAACCTTCCGCATCTTTGGAAAGACGATGGCATCCTTAGTTTCTAACATCTTGAGCAACCGACCCTTGCGCCGTCGTTTGGCGGCGCCCACGGCGTTCTTCGAACGCCGGCTAAACAAATACTCCTGGGGGCCTGTCATGCTGCCTCGATTGATCTTCGTCACGGTCCTCGCCATCGTTCTCGCGCCGCACTCTCATGCAACCGAGAAGAAAGGCAAACCGAAGTTCACGAACCGCCTCGCCAAGGAGACGAGCCCGTATCTCCTCATGCACGCCCACAACCCGACCAACTGGTACGCCTGGGGTCCCGAAGCATTCGAGAAGGCCAAGAAGGAAAAGAAGCTCATATTCCTATCGATCGGCTACAGCTCCTGCTTCTGGTGCCACGTGATGGAGCGTGAATCGTTCAACAACGAAGAAGTCGCCAAGATCCTCAACGATTCGTTCGTCTGCATCAAAGTCGATCGCGAGGAACGCCCGGACATCGATCAGATCTACCTCACCGCGCTCAACGTGCAAGGCCGGCAGGGCGGTTGGCCGTTGTCGATGTTCCTCATGCCGGACGGTCGGCCCATCGTCGGTGGAACGTATTGGCCGCGCGAGGACAAGAAGATCGACGGCGAGACCGCCCCTGGATTTAAGACGATTCTCGCCGCGATTCGGGACAACTATAAAGACGAACCGAAGGAATTCGACAAGCAAGCCGACAAAATCGCCGCCGCCACCGCTCGTGCATTGGAGAACGCCCTCGTGCCCGGCTTGGCAATCGTTCCGCTCAACCGTGATCTCGTCGATCGCGTGGCCGAGGAGTTGCGCGACGAATTCGATCCGGAGTACGGCGGCTTCGGCAATCCCAATCGCAAGTTCCGCGGCACCAAATTTCCCATGCCGCCCCGCCTCGACTTTCTGCTTCACTACGCCGAGCGGACCAAGGACAAGAAAGTTCTCGAGCACTTGACGCTCACGCTCGATCAGATGGCGATCGGCGGCATCTACGATCAGCTGGGCGGCGGCTTCCACCGCTACTCCACCGAACGCACTTGGACCGTGCCACACTTTGAAAAAATGCTCTACGACAACGCGCAACTCGTTGAAATCTACTCGAAGGCGTATCGCCTGACCAAACGCCCGCTCTATCGCCGCATCGTCGCGGAAACGCTGGCGTATGTCGACCGCGAGATGACCTCGCCCCAGGGGGCGATCTACTCGTCGCAAGACGCTGAAACGGAGCACGAGGAAGGCCGCTCGTATGTCTGGACGCCGAAGGAACTCGCCGACGCTCTGCCGAACAAGGCCGATCTCGAGTTCGCCAAGAAAGTCTACGTGACCGACGGCAATGCCAACTTCGAAGGCAAGTATCACATCCTGCGTTGGTCCAAGATGCCGGATGAAGTGGCCAAGGATCTCAAAATGACCGAGGCTGAATTGTTCGCGAAGCTCGATCCGATTCGCAAGAAGCTCTTCGATGTGCGTGAGAAGCGCGAGAAGCCGTTCCGCAACGAGATCGCGCTTACGGCCTGGAGCGGCCTGATGATCGCGGGATACGCCGAGGCGGGCCGTACGTTCGCGGAACCGAAGTACCTCAAGGCGGCCGATCGGGCGGCGGCGTTCGTGCTGAAACATCAGCTTACCAAGGAAGGCCGACTGCTGCGGACCTATGGCGCCGCTCCGGGCCAGCAGCCCAAGGCCGCCGTCAACGGTTATCTCGAAGACTACACCTGCCTCGTGCACGGCTTGCTGAACCTGCACGAAGCGACCAAGGACAAGCAATGGCTCGACCACGCCAAAAAGCTGACCGACACCATGCTCGAGTTTCATGGCGACAAGAAGAGCGCCGGTTTCTACTACACCGCTCACGATGCCGAGAAGTTCTTTGCCCGATCGAAGGACCAGCACGACGGCGTTATCTCATCGGGCAACAGCCAGGCCACCCGAAACCTGATGCGCCTCGCCAAACTCACGGGCGAAACGAAATACGAGACCGAGGCCGAGCGCAGCTTCAAGTTCTTCGCCGGCACGATGAAAGCGTATGGCCCCGGGTTGGTCACGATGGCGCAGGCAGTGGATGTGTACGTGGAGGGCAGGCCGCCGGAGAAGAAGAAACAGTAGCATCAAAGACCCTCGCACGGCGTAAGCGGCGGCCCGAAGGACCGCTTACTTCGTGCGCGGCTCTTTCTATTGATCCTCGTCGTTCAGCATCTCATACCGCTGGCGTTGTCGTTGCTCGACGGTGAAGATGACATAGAGCAGGGCCGAGCCGGAGATCGTCAGGGCGATGTCCACGCCGCAAAGAAGATACAGGATGCCTTCCATGTGATGGTCGTCGTTCGATGCGAGAACGCCCAGGCCGGCCAGCAGACCGGCGGCGAGCAGGCTGAGCCACCAGACGGTTACACTGCGCAGCGACGGCGAACTCTTCCAAGCAGTGCGCGTCTGGGCGTGCAGCGGATCGCTCGCCTGACAGATCTCCTGCATGCTGGCGTGCGGTTGAAAGAGATTAAGAATCGGAATGAAAAAGGAAAGCACGGTCCCCGTGCGGTCAAAAGCCAAACCGGTCGTTTCTAGAAGGTGCAGGTTGCCGACGGCGTGATCGAGCCAGACCAAGAAGGCGATGCCGGCCAGCCCTGCGACAACAACGGCCACGGTCATGACCTGTTCGCCGACATCCTGCCAATGCCCGAGGCGTGCTTCGAGGTCGCCTGGAATGTTGAAGGGCATCACGAGCTGTCGTTCGAGCGCTTCGTCAAGCTCTTGCAAAAGGTTGATTCGAATGATGCTGACGACGAATTGAGCGACGAACGCAACGATGGCGCCGGCCACGAGGGCCATGGTCACCGTTGCTTTCCATTCGTTGCCAAGCTGCTCTTCGCCGAATCTATCTCTCCGCTTTCGCGTCTTTTCCGGCGCGAACTCGCGGTTGCACCACGGACAATGCACGACCGACTCACGCGGCGACGCCGTCAACGTCGCCTCGCAAAATGGGCAGCGAACGTAGCTCGTTTCCGCAGTCGACATGGCGCTGACCTTTCTTCGTTCAGCCCCCGCGCGGCGCCACGCAGCTAAACGAAGACGAGATTTTTCGTTCTGAGTGTCAATAAACGAACGAAACCGATTCTTTACAATGAGAGGAACGACTTTTTTCAAAGGACGAACGCATGAAACAGCGATTACTGACGCCCGGGCCGACGCCGGTGCCGGAGGAAACACTGCTCGAACTCGCCAAGCCGATGATATTCCATCGCACCGCTGAGTTCCGCGCCCTTCTTGGCGAGGTGCTGGCGGATCTTCAGAAAATATTTGTCACCAAGCACGCGATTGTTCCGCTCACCAGTTCCGGGACCGGCGCGCTCGAAGCCGCGTTGGCCAACAGCGTGCCCGCCGGCGCCAAGGTTATCTGTCTGATCGCCGGCCGATTCGGCGAGCGCTGGAAGAACATCGCCAAAGCGTTCAATATCGAGTCGATCAACGTCACGGTTCCCTACGGTCAGGCTGTGCAACCGGACCAACTTGCCAAGGCGCTTGGTGATCATCCCGATGCGACGGCCGTCTGCGCCACGCTCAGCGAAACGTCGACAGGTGTCGGGCATGACATCGCGGCGTTCGGCAAGCTCGTCGCCACGACGCCGGCGCTGTTCATCGTCGATTCGATCAGCGGCCTCGGCGCGATGGAGTGCCGAACCGACGACTGGCAGATCGACATGAACTGCACGGGATCGCAAAAGGCGCTGATGATGCCGCCGGGGTTGGCGTTTCTCTCGGTCAGCGACAAGGCCTGGACGGCGATCGACAAGAACCCGAACCCGCGCACTTTTTACTTCGATCTCAGGAAAGCACGCAAGAACCTCGAGACCAACGACACGCCGTATACGCCAGCCCATACCCTGATCCGCGCGATGCGCGTCAGTCTGAAGAAGATTCTGGCTGAGGGAATCGAGAACATCTGGGCTCGGCAAGCGCGTTACGCCGCCGGCGCTCGAGCCGGTTTTCAAGCGCTCGGCCTGGAGCTTTTCCCGGCGCAGCCGAACACTGCGCTGACGGTCGTCAAGATGCCGGCGAACATCGATTCAACGGTCCTGTTGGGCAAGCTCGAAAAGCAATATGGGCTGAAGCTCGCCAACGGCCAGGACACGCTGAAAGGCAAGATCATACGCCTGGCCCACATGGGCTACATCGATCAGTTCGACATCCTGGCTGCGATCGCCGGCGTGGAGCTGGTGCTTTCGGAGATGGGACAGCCGATCGAGATCGGCGCCGGCGTCGCCGCGGCGCAGCGTGTGTTTGCGCGATGTTGATCCCTCACCGAAACGCCCGAGAAGCCCGTTCTTGTCGGTGATTTCATTGTCCGATAGACTTAAGTTTGCACGGCCGCGGAGGGTCCTTTGCACTTCACCGGAGGAAAAATCCATGAAAAAGCACTGGTTCGAAAGGAACCCGTACGTCTGACGTACCGCGATGGCGAAGTCATGGTCACTCCGGAGGAGAAGGACATCTTTTTCATTAGTCTGGAAAAGGCAACCGAGGCGTGCCGGGAAGCCGTCAAAACCGACGAACGCATCGTGGCGTTCAAGGCGAAGTTCTTGGTGCCGCTCATGACTGGTGCGCGAAGCACGCGGACTGCATCGCGGCGTGCTACGTGCCCGTGCCTGCGGGTCGACTCCACGCGTTTTTCGTGACCAAGTCGGCGCGATTCGACTTCTGCCTTGCCGACAAGATCGCGGCGTTGGAGCGCGAACTCGCAAACGCCGGCTGGCACGTCGGATTGTCGCAACTCCCAGCAGCGCAGAATCGCTCCTTGGCCACATTCTTCAATCCAGAGGGGGCCCTCGAGGTTTATGCCCAGCGCGGACCAACATCGGGGTAAGGCAGAGCGGAATCGCAGTTTCCTCGCTTCGATTTCCTTGTGCGATTTTCCAGATTGGGTGGCAGTGCCTGCCTTTTACACCGCGGTGCATCTAATCGAGCGATGCCGTGCCCATTTTGGCGAAGGCGACAGCATTTCCCTTGAAGATCGCCTTGATTATGTTCAGCATCGCATGCCGAGTTCCGTGCATTCGGCAAACCACGTTCTGCAGAACGTTTCCATGCTCGCTCGCTATCAATCGGTGGCAGATTTCTATGCGCAGTTCCAGCCCGAAGAAGTGAAGGAAGAAATTGTCGGCAATCGGCTCGCGCACATCGAGCATTATGTTCAATCGGCAGTAGCAAAATAGTCTTGGCATTGCTGAAGCGTGCGTCGCTCGCGGAATATTCCGCAGGGGCGGCACGTCGGCAGCGTATTCAATCGGAGCAATTAATGCCACGCATCTTCATCAGCGACAAACTCGAAACCGGAGGCATCGATCTGCTCAAGGCGTCAGGCCTCGATATCGACAATCGGCCCGGACTCAAGGACGCCGCGCTGGCCGAGGCGATGCAGTCAGCCGATGGCATGATCGTGCGCAGCGGCACCAAGGTGACGGCGCAACTCTTGGAAAATCCGGGCAAGTTGCGAGCGATCGTGCGCGCCGGCGTCGGCGTCGACAACATCGACGTCGCCGCTGCCACGCGCAAGGGCATCGTCGTCATGAATACGCCGGGCGGCAACACGATCAGCACCGCCGAGCAGACGATCACCCTGATGATGGCCTTGGCCCGCCACACCGCCGCCGCCGACGCCAGCATGAGGCAAAACAAGTGGGATCGCAACAAGTTCGTCGGGGCTCAACTCGCGGGCAAGACCCTCGGCGTCGTCGGCCTGGGACGCGTCGGCCGGGAGGTCGCGCGTCGGGCGGTCGGACTGGACATGAAAGTCATCGGCTTCGATCCGTTCTTCTCTGCAGACTTCGCCGGGAAGATGGGCATCGAGACCGTCCCCGATCTGCCGACGCTCTTGCCACGGGTCGATATTCTCACGGTGCATACGCCCTTGTCGCCCGAGACGACGAACCTGATCGGCGCCGCGCAGATCGCGATGATGAAGAAAGGATCGCGGATACTCAATTGTGCGCGGGGCGGCATCATCAACGAGCAAGCATTGGCCGACGCGCTGGTGTCCGGCCATTTGGCGGGGGCGGCCGTTGACGTGTACGCGCAGGAGCCGCCGCCGCCGGATCATCCGCTGCTCAAGGCGCCGAACATCGTCTTGACGCCGCACCTCGGCGCATCGACGACGGAGGCGCAGGAATCGGTCTCGCTCGAAGCGGCCCAGCTCTTGATCGATTATCTGACCAAGGGAGCGGTGCAGTATGCCGTCAACATGGCCGCGGTCGATCGGGCAGAATTGGAGGAGGTGAAGCTCTACGTTGACATGGCCCGCCGGCTCGGCTTGCTCCACGCTCAGATGGCGAAAGGCTCGATTCAGCGCGTCCAGCTCACCTATCGCGGCGAGGTGGCGCGGCGCAGCACCAAGCTGATCACCGCCGCCTTCGCCGCCGGACTGCTCGAAACCCATCTCGCTCAGAACGTCAACATCGTCAACGCCGAGATGATCGCCCGGGAGCGCGGCATCGACATCACCGAGCAATCAGTTCCCAAAAAGGGCGACTTCAGCACGCTCATCCAGGCCGACGTCACCACCGACAAGAAGACATACACCGCGTCCGGCACGCTGTTCGGCAACCAGTACCTGCGCCTCGTTCGTCTTGGCCCACACCATCTCGACGCACATATGGACGGCGTCATGCTGATCTTCACGCATCGCGACGTGCCGGGGCTCATCGGCTTCATCGGCACGATCTTCGGCAAGCACAACGTCAACATCGCGCAGATGAACGTGGGCCGACAGATACCCGGCGGTGAAGCGATTGCCGTGCTCAACTTGGATAGCCCGCCGCCGGAGCCGGCGTTGCAAGAAGTGCGAGCGCACGAGAAGATTACCAGCCTGAGCGTCGTGAAGTTGCCGCCGGCCGGCGCGATGCCGCCGTGGTTTGGATGAACATGATCCGCCCACAGAAACGAGGGTAGTCATGAAATACTACGCAATTGCCAGTGGCTTGCTTTCGCTCGTGGTTTCGCCGCCGGTGTCGGCTCAGGACAAGGAGGCCGAGAAACTTTTCCGCGACATGGAAAAGAGCATCCTGGCCGCCAAGGGAGTCGAGGTCCACTTCGATTACCAGGTCGAGAATAAGGACGGCGAGAAATGGAAATGGAAGACCAAGGGCAGCCTTCTTGTCACGAAGGACAACCAGGCCCAGCTAAAGGTCAACGGCTACTTCACAGACGAGCGGGATGCTCCGTTTCAGTTGGTTTCCGACGGCAAACAGCTCATCACCAAAGGGGCGAAGTTTGTTGTGGCTACCAACGGCGTGCCTGGCGTGGAACAGGGCGGTCAGTGGGAGCAGAAGACTCCGAAGAAGTTCCATGCCGCTCTCGGCGCCTTGGTGAGCCGCGGCGGCATGTGGTACTCGCTTTTCGTGATGCCTTACCTGTTACGCGAGGGGATTGACCCCAACGCCGAGGGGTCGAGGATGGCCGCCTATGATTTCAAGTTGAGCGCGCCGGAGAAGGTCGGTGGACGCAATGCCAAGGTTATCCGCTACCGGTTTGGCGATGGAGGCAAGGATGGCCCGGAGGTCATCCTGTGGATTGACGCCAAAACGCTGCTGCCGCTCAAGCGCGTCTTCGATCTGCGGAAAAACAGGGGTGTCGTCTCCGAGATTCTCATCACCGAGACCTACCACAGGTTCACCCTCGACCCAAAGGTCGGCGCGAACGTCTTCGAGTTGCCGAAGTAGGCCTCGCGATTCATGCGCTTCGCGGGCACGCCGATGCTTTCAGATGGCTTTGCCCTGGACGAGAACGCGGGAACTTTCGGATGGGTGTGGCCCCGCGCAAGCGCGAAAAAGCAGTTCCAAAACTGTTGCCTGGACTTCAGTCCACGCGATTTCCCTGGCGGCGTGGACTGAAGTCCACGCTTCACCCGGTTGTAGAACAGCTTCCAAGCCCAATGGCGCGCATTCATCATTCGGGCAATGAGCACAAGAGCCCCCGCATCGGGGCCGCCGCGTGCAGCGCCATCGCCGGCATTCTCGCCGGCAGTACCCACACGTCGCCGGCGGCGGCGAATTCGCCGTTGTCGAAACGCCCGTGCCCGTGTGTGACGATCAAAGCTTGCATTTCTCCGCGACCGCCCAGCGAACTCGAGCCATTCGACGACCACCGTTCGACCTGGAAAAAGGGGCATCGCACTAGCGTCGAGCGCGCGTCGTTCGCCGAGATCGGCTCGACCGGGCCTTGCCCCCAGTGGATGCTTGCCAGCGATTCCTCCACGTGCAAGGGTCGCGGCCGATTCCAGTCGAATAGGCGAAACGTCGCATCGCTGGTTTGCTGAATCTCGGCAATCAGAATTCCGCCTCCCATCGCGTGCACGGTTCCCGCGGGGATGAAGACGAAATCGCCCGGCGTCGGCGCAAAGGAATGCAGGCAATCAGTGATTGGTTTGTCGTTGTGGGGCGGCAGACAGCGCCGCAGCTGGGGCGCATCGACGCCCGGTTTCAGGCCAGCGTAAATACGACTCGTCGGCTCGGCGTCGAGGATGTACCACGCCTCGGTTTTGCCCGACTCGCCCGGTCGGAGACGCTGGACCGCGTCATCGTCCGGATGCACCTGAACCGATAGCCAGTCGTTAGCGTCGAGCCATTTGATCAGCCAGGGGAAAACGGCGAAGCGGTCGGCAGCCGATCCGAGCAGTTCCCGGCAATGGTCCGTCATCAACTCGCGCAGCGTGACGCCGAAGTCTGATGCGGTCGCCAGTCGGCTGGCGTGCAGGGCATGGTCACTGACCTCCCACGATTCGCCGTAAGTCTCAGCGCCGGGCAGGTTTTTGCCAAGGAAGCGGCCGAGTCTTCGGCCCCCCCAGGGCATCGGTCGCAAGTGCGGTTCGAAACGCAGCGGATGCGAAATTGGTTGTGGCATCGGTGGAAAGCCTATGGATGCTTGCGGCGATTCCGTGACATTGTGAAAAATGTGAAAAACCCGCGCAAGTCGCGGAGCAGAATACGTTTTGGGTATAACAGATTGGTGTCGAAACCGTCAAGGCTGGCCAAGGACGGTCCAGCCGTATCGGCAATGCGTGCTGCAACGATCGTAGCAATCGTTGACGGTGCGAAACGGTCCAAAGCATGTCGGAGTCTGGATTTTCGGAAAAATCCGCTGGCAATGCGTTAGTGGGATGGATTAGAATAAACCATTGCAGGTGAGCCGAGCCGGTGTGTTTGGGGCGCTCGGTCGCTGTCAATCATGTAAGGGGTCTGCAAATGACCAACGTGCGTCGCTTGATCGCGGTGATGGTATTCTTGGGTTTTGCCGGCTACGTGACGATGGCGCTGCAAAGCCAAGCGAACGTAAAGACTCCGGCGCCGGTCGTGACGCCGCAGCTGGTGCAAGCCAAACAGGTGAGCGCGTTGGCGGAAGCGAGCGAATCGCGGTTCAGCCTTCCCGGCGCGATCACCTACCAGCCGGTGAAGGGGGATGTTTACTTCGCGTTGCAGGTGCAGCCGAAGCTCGACGCCACGCCGCGCCGGCCGCGCGATATTTTGATCCTGCTTTCGACGGCGGCGACGCAGGCCGGCAAGAGCTGGATTGCCGGCCATCAAATCGCCGAAGGCATCATTGAAACGGCGCACGACTCCGATCGCATCTCCCTTTGGAAAGTCAATGCCCCAGAGCAGACCAAGCCGCTAACCAAGGACTTTCTGTCGCCCAATCCGAAAGACATCGGCGATGGCAAACGCCTGCGTGAAGCCTTGACCAAGTACCGCAACGAGGAAACGCCTCTGGGCGACACGGATCTGAAGAGCGGTCTCGAAAAAGTCATCGGCACGTTCCAGGCAAATCCGGACCGCCAACGCATTCTCATCTTCGTCGGCGATGGCTTGAGCACCCATAGCGGCGGCTTCAACGAGAAAGACCGCCTTACCATCGCCAAGCAGATGGTCGAACGGGAAATCGCCTTCTTCCCGGTCCCGCTCGGCACGCAGCTGAGCCCCGAAACGCTGCACGGGCTGGCCAACAGCACCGGCGGCCTCGTCCTGCGCACCCGCGTTGATGAAGAAACCCTCGGCGATGCCCTGAAGCGCTACGAATCCGCCTTCGCCGGCTCCGTGCTGTACTCGCCGAAGCTTCAGCTGCCGACCGGGCTGACGAGCGTCTGCCCAACCGTCCTTCCGCCGCTGCGCAGCGATTCCCCGACGCTCATAGTCGGCCGTATGAACGGCGTTCCGACCGAAATTCAATACACCGTCACGGGGACGCAGCCGAAAGGCCGTGTCACCGTGCAGGTCAAGGAAACGGTGCATGCGCCGAATCTCGACAATTTCTTCCTCGTCACCCTGATCGACCAATGGGCCAAGGCAAAGGAGTACCCGGCAACGTTGCGAGCCGACCGCGCTTTGGCGCACAGCTATGAGCAGACGCGCCTCCAGGTTCGCGAATGCCTCGAGACGGCTCAGCTCGCCCTGGAAGATCAGAAACTGGAGGACGCGGGCCGATTCTTCAAGCAAGCCAAATTGATGTCCCCCAACGATAACGAGGCCGACGCCGGTATCAAGATCGTCGATCGCCTCAAGGACGGCTCGCTCACGATGGACGCAATTCGCAGAGCACGCGACAAGCGCAACGGCAAGGTCGATCAGGTGCGCATCGTCGACGGCAAACCGCGCTGGGAAAAGGCCGACCTCGTTGCTCTCGTCAAAAACGAACAGGAAGACGCGAAGGAACCCGCCAAGCCAGGCATCGATCCGAAACTGCCCAAGATTGTCGGCGATGATCTACTCAAGGAGCACTTGGCACGCCAAGCTCTCGAAGAACAGAAGATAGTCAATTCGGTCGATGACGCCATCAAGCAAGCCAAGAAGGTGCTCGCCAACGATCCCGACACCGCCGTCGATCTGCTCAAGAACGTAATGAAGAACGTCAAGGAGCATCCCGATCTGGGCGGGCAAGTCCGCGATGCGCTGAACAACCGACTACAGACAGCCCTGCGCGATTCAGCGACCGAGGCGCAGCGGCTCAAGCACAAGCGCAAAGAGCAAACCGACGCCGCCGCTGTGGCCAGCAAGGATCTCATCCGCGAGCAAGAGCGCCGATCGTTCGAAGACCGGGTTGATTCGCAGTTCCGCATGTTCAAGACGCAGATGACGGTGGCCCGATTCGAGGAACGGACCAAGAACGAGATCATCCAGGCGATGGTCGCGATTCAAGACGAAGCCCGCGCCAAGGGCTACAAGGTTCCGGTGTCGACCAAGGCGACCTACGACATCGCCCTCGCCGCCAATCCGTTGCAAACACACAACACCTTGATCCGCAAGCGTGAAGCAGGCTGGATTACCCTGCAAATGGGCGTGGAAAAATCGCACATCCCCTATCCGGATGAGCCGCCGATCCATTTCCCGCCCCTGGTCACGTGGAAAGAACTGATCAAGGTTCGCAAGGATCGCTATGACTCCTTTAGCCTCCCCGATGACGAAAAAGGACGCGTAGAAGCGGCTGCGATCTATCGCCTGTTGCAACAGCCGATTGAGACCAAAGGATTGCAGGATAAGGTCAAACTGAAAGTTGCTCTTGAGTTCTTCTCCGAGAAATTCGGAGGCAAACTGCCGATCCTCGTCGACAAGGAAGCGTTCGCCGACGGCGCTGCCGATGCGCCCGATCCATACGAGGAAGAGGTCTCGTTGCCGCCGGTTCCGTCCAAGATGATCATGAACACGGCACTGCGGCTCATTCTGGGCCAGGTGGGCAAGGGCAACGCCACCTATGTCATTCGCCGCAACTTCATCGAGATCACGACGAACAAGCGCTATCTCGAAGACAAGGTCATCCGCATCTATCCAGTCGGCGACCTGGCCATGCCGATTAACGGCGGCATGCAAGGCGGCGGCATGATGATGGGCATGGGCGGCATGGGCGGCATGATGGGTATGGGCGGAGGAATGATGGGCATGGGCGGCATGCCGGGCATGGGCGGAATGATGGGTATGGGTGGCATGCCGGGCATGGGCGGAATGATGGGCATGGGCGGCGGAATGATGGGCATGGGTGGCATGCCGGGCATGGGCGGAATGATGGGCATGGGCGGCATGCCGGGCATGGGCGGAATGATGGGTATGGGTGGCATGCCGGGTATGGGTGGAATGATGGGTATGGGTGGCATGGGCGGCATGATGGGCATGGGTGGTATGCCGGGCATGGGCGGAATGATGGGCATGGGCGGCATGCCGGGCATGGGCGGCATGATGGGCATGGGTGGTATGCCGGGCATGGGCGGAATGATGGGCATGGGCGGCGGCATGATGATGGGCATGGGCGGCGGAATGATGGGCATGGGCGGCGGCATGGGCAGCTTCCAAGGATCCTTCAACGGATCGTTGGGCGCCGT
>VGZI01000018.1 GCA_016872605.1 Planctomycetota bacterium | reverse complement strand
GTGCACGACATGGTTTGCAAACGGCACGGGAGGGCGAGGCTCCTGCCGAGCCGCGAGCCCGCAAATAATCTGAGTTGACATTACGATGCTGACGCTTCCGGCTCGGCAGGAGCCTCGCCCTCCCAAAAGGGGCCGCGCAGACCGTGTCGTGCACCCCGCAAGCGGTAGTCATCAGCGCTTTTGGCAATAGCTAAGACTGAGCAGCGCGAACGACGTGGCGAGGTCGGCGTTGTCCTCGCCGAAGGTGCGTTCGCCCATGTTGCGCCAGCTGCCGTTGGCGAGTTGTTGCTTTTGCAATGTCTGGAACAACTCCATGCGCCAGTCGTGTTTCTTGCCCTTGGCGTCCTCGAAGAGATCTTCGCCGAAGGCGTCGAGTGCTTTGCTGAAGGTGTGGTAGTAGTAATAGAGGCCCGCTTTGCCCATGCCGGGGTTTTCCTCGAGTGTGTAGTGAGCGCGAGCCCAGGCGACGGCCGCCTCGACGCGTTTGTCCTTTTTGTCGACGCCGGCATAGAGGAAGCTCTTCAGGCCGCTGTAAGTCATGGCCCCGAGCGAACGAAGCCCGCCGGCCGCGGTTTGGTATTTATTTTTGTCTCCCAGGTGCGGATCGTAGACGAAGCCGCCTTTGTCGTCATCGGCTGTCTTGGTGGCCCACGGATTCGTGTTGGTCTCGCCCGGCAAATTTTGGCAACGGCTAATGAACTTGAGAGCGTTCTTGACCGCAGGATCGTCCTTGGACAAACCCGCCGCGAGCAAGGCCTCGACGGTGAAAGCCGAGTTGGACATGTCGGGCCGGCCTCCCTTGTCGTAGCCGAATCCGCCGTGATCGAGATCGTCGGCGTCGTGCTGGATTTTTTTTAGGAACTCGGCCGCGCGTTTCAGGGCGGCGTCGTATTTGCCATTGATGTTGGCGTCGCGCAGCGCCATCACCGCGACGGACGTGGTGTAGTTGGCGAGTTTCTGATTATGGATGCCGCCGTCCGCCTTGGCTTGCGATTCGAGCCATTTAAGCGCCTTGACCACCGCGGGATCGTCCGGCGCCACTCCGTTGCGAATGAGCCCGGCGATGGCGAGCGAGGTGATTCCGGGGCCGGCGAATTTTGGCGAAAAGCTGCCATCGGGATTTTGGCTGGAGCGCAGAAAGCCGATCGCCTTATCGCGGACAGATTGCAGGTCTTTCGATGTCGGTCCGACCTTGACGCCCTGCGCCGACGCGGAAGCAACGACAAAAAGGGCCAGCGCGAACGTCGTGCCAACGGTAAAAGTGAATGGGTTGTTTCGCACCATCGTTTGATTCTCCGAGTATTGGCGATAGACTCAGCACGGCTGGCAATTGTTTGGCCGCATTGCTAGCGATCTATACGCGATTTTACATGATCGCCAAGATAATCCCAAGTCAATGTGCAAAACGAATGCCGAGACAGTTTCGCCGATGAGCAGCCACTGCGAGCGCATGGCCGGCGAGGGCTAGACATAAACGGTCTTGTAGTTGCCCGCTGGAACGTTTATAATCGCTTGTGAAAAAAATCACAAAGCCGGAGTGTCGCTTTTGGCCGGGCCGTCGCAAATTCTGGTGCTGACCGGGACGGAGCCGAAATCAGTCGATCTGTTCGCCCCCTTGGCTCAAGGGCGCGACATCGTCCCCGTTGCGTCGCTGGATGAAGCGCTGAGTCGGCTGCATAGCCAATCCTTCGACGCCATCTGCATCTCGGCCGACGATTCCTCGCTTTGGCAGCAGACGCAGATGTTGCTACAGAGCAACGCGATCTTCGAAGTTCTCGGCGAAGGCGTCGCGGTGTTGCATCCGGATTCGCGCATCGTCTGGGCCAACGCCACGTTCGAGAAATGGTGCGGCGGTCCGGCGCAAGGCCGAACCTTCTGTTCGGCGCTCGGCCCGCCCAAGATTCTCGGCCCCGATTTCGATCCGCTCGCCAATGTCCTACTCGGTACCTGCGTTCAGACCCGTCTTCAGCGCGGCGATCAGTTCCTGGACCTGCGTCTGGCTCCGATGATCGATCCAACGGGTAAAGTGCAACAAATCATCGCGCTATGCCACGACATCTCGACCGAATATCACAATCAGCAGAAGCTCGACGCCTTGCACCAGGCGACGCGCGCGCTGACATGCCTTCAAAGCGATCTGCAGGCCGAGGACCGTGTGGAGGTGCTCAAGCATAACATCCGCAACCTCACTCACAACCTGTTGCACTACGACGTGATCGAGATTCGCCTGCTCGATCCCGCGACGCAGCGGCTCAAACCGCTCCTGGCGGAAGGGATGATGGCCGAGGCCGCCGTTCGCGAACTCTATGCCAGGACGGAAGGCAACGGCGTTACCGGCTACGTCGCCGCCACCGGGCAAACCTACGTCTGCAACGACACCGCCAACGATCCGCATTACATCGAAGGCTCGCACGGCGCCCGCAGCTCGCTAACGATTGCGCTAAGACAAGACGATCAGATCATCGGAACATTCAACGTCGAAAGCCCCAAACTCCGCGGCTTCGGCCCCCAAGATGTTCAGTTCGCCGAGATCTTCTGCCGCGAACTTGCGTCGGCGCTGCATACGCTCGACCTGTTGCTCGTGGAACGCAAGGCCACGGCGGAGCAGTCGATCGAAGCGATCAATCACGCCGTCAGCATTCCGGTCGATGAAATCCTGACGGCAGCCACATCGCTGTTGGATCGCTGGATCGGCCATGACGACGAGATGGCGGAAACGCTCAAGTCGATTCTCTCCAAGGCGCGATGCATCAAAGAGAATATTCTGAAAGTCGGCGAGGACATTGCGCCGCAGGTCAAGCCGCTCGTCACGGGCGGCGAGGCGCCGTGCCGCATCAACCAGCGCGTGCTGGTTGTCGACAACGACGAGCGCGTGCGCAAAAGTGCCCACAGTATCCTCGGTCGGCTCGGCTGCATCGTCGAGACGGCCCGCGACGGCAAGGAGGCGATCACCCTCGCCCGGCTGAGCCGCTACGACACCATGGTCGCCGACATCCGCTTGCCCGACCTCAGCGGCTACGAGGTCTACAGCGCTTTGCGCAAAGCCCAGCCGAACGCGCACGTCATCCTCATGACCGGTTTCGGCTATGACGCGACGCACTCCATCGTCAAAGCGAAGCAGGACGGCTTGCGCTACGTTCTCTACAAGCCGTTCCGCGTCGATCAGCTCTTGGCGGCGCTGCAGAACCTGCCGCAGGGAAAGTAGGCGTGCAACTCGTAGGGACAAGCTGCCAGCTTGTCCCTGGCGCCGAAGGTTGCATGGGACAAGCTGCCAGCTTGTCCCTACGACAAGGATGGTTGCATGAATCCGGAAATGCTCGCGGCCTATCTGCAATCCGTTGCCGATTCCATACCGTGGTGGCTGCTGCTCCTAGGCGCATGCGTCGGGCATGGGTTTCTCTTTATCGTCGCGCTAAACGTCTTCTACGCCTGGCCGCTGCCGCACGAATTGATGCGCTACACTCGCAAGGTCGATGTCTTCATTATCCTGTGCGGTCCGATGATGTTCGCAACGGCCGTCGACGTATTCGACACGCAGCGGCTGATCTGGGACATCGGGCATTGGCGTGCCTACTTGTCTGGGTACACCGTTCTCTGCTGGATCGTCGGCTGTGGCATCGCGCCGATCTGCGAAATCCTGTACTTACTGCGCCAACCCGCGCCACAACTCGTCAATGAAACTGCGGAGACCGTCGACGTCGAGAAAGAACTAGGCTACGCGCCGTGCGGAAACACCAAGGAATCCGTGGCGTGCAGTCTGCCGTGGAACCAGTGCTTCCAGGTCGAGTTCACCGAGAAGACGCTGGAACTGCCGCAAATTCCGGATGCCTGGGACGGCCTGACGATTCTCCACCTTACGGACCTGCATCTCTGTGGCACGCCGGATCGAGCGTTTTTTCATTTCGTCATGGAACGGTGCATGGCGCAGGGTGTTCCCGACATGATAGCGCTCACGGGTGACGTAGTTGACAGCGAATGGCACCATCGCTGGATCGTGCCGGTGTTGGGCAAGCTGCGCTGGAACGTCGGAGCGTTCGCGATTCTCGGCAACCACGATTCGTGGCGCGACGTGACGCTCATTCGCCGCCGTCTGCGCCGCGTCGGCATGACGGTCCTGGGCGGGCCGCCGCTCTTCCCCGGCGCCGCCATCCCAGGCAATTCCGGTACGGGCTGGCAAATGATCGACTTGCGCGGCGAGCCGATGATCGTCATTGGACACGAGGGCCCGTGGCTCGACCCGTTGCCGGACTTGGGCAATTGTCCGGATAAGATATTTCGCCTATGCCTGAGCCATACGCCGGACAATATCTCCTGGGCGCGCGAAAATCACATCGACCTGATGCTGGCGGGGCATGTGCACGGCGGGCAGATTCGGATTCCGGTGCTTGGATCGGTCTTCGTGCCGAGCAGATACAGCCGTCGGTTTGATTGCGGAACGTTTTTTTTGGACCCGACGATCATGCACGTGGGGCGCGGGCTTTCGGGACAGCACCCGCTGCGATTCTTTTGCAAGCCGGAGGTAACGCGAATTATTCTGCGAAAAGGAAAACGCTCAGGTCTCGTTTAGGCGGCCGGCAAGTCTTTTCCTCTCCTCTCCCTCCGGGAGAGGGGCCGGGGGTGAGGGACTGGCCTTCAGTTTTCCGGAGTATTCCCTTACCCCCAAACCCTCTCCCGAAGGGAGAAGGGGGCAAAATAACTCCTGCTGCTCGCCTTAGCGTTCGCAAGGCGCCGGGCGAGCGCTAAACGCAAACGATGTCACGGAACCATTGGCACTGGTTCGTCGGATTGGTTCGTCGTGTTTTTCGGCTTGTCGCGGTGGCCGATTTCGCGCTGCATGTCGTGGACGCCGCTCGGTGCTTGGGTGGTCGGGAAGAACGTCCCCAAAGTGAGGTAGCCGAAAATGAGCGCCGCCACGCACGCCGCCAGCACGACGCGTGCGGAGACATTGGACCAGGCGCCGGTTTCCGCCTTCGGCTGGGTGGTAGTAGCCGGTTCCTTGAATGCCGGCCAAGGCTTGGGCATCTGATTCTTGAAGTAATCGTTCAGCAGGTCATCCATTTCCGGACGCGCCTCGTCAAGGTTCGACGTATTATTCATGTTTGGCTCCCAATCCCTGCGCCGTCAACCGGTCGGCCAGACGTTGCCTTGCGCGGCTTAGCCGCATGTGAACGGCAGTAGGGTTAATGTCCAGTACTTCGGCGATTTCGTCGGTGTCGTAGTCCAACGCGTAACGCAGGGTAAGTATCTCTCGATCCGCGGCCGGAAGCTGCTCCAGTTCTTTTCGCAGCTGGCCGAAGGTTTCTTCCTTGGCCATCCCTTCCAATGGGAGCACATCGCGCCCTTCAACTCCGTTCATCGTTTGCGGCGCCTGAGTACCGAATCGACGGAACGCGCTCTTGGCATGATCCTCCGCCAGATTCCGCGCCACCCGCAGCACCCATGCACGCGGATTCACGATCTCGCTGCCTTCCTGCCACTGTTTCCAGAGGCGCAGGAAGGTTTCTTGCATGATGTCGAGCGCAACATCTGCGTTGAGCCAGCGAGCGTAGACGAGGGCCCACACTTCGCGGCTGTGACGTTCATAGATTTCTTCAAATGCCGCCTTGTGCGGGGATTTTTTGGGCCTCGACTTCATACTGCCTCGTTCCGAGCCCGCCTCATCCTCGCTGCAAAAAAGGGACGAATCGCAGGAAAATCTCTAACGGGAATCTTTGTGATTTTTTTCACAACCAAGGCCTTGAGAGCATTACCCATGTTACGTGACTTATGTCGTAACCACAAGATTATCGCGGTGAACAATCTCCTCATACGGAGCGGCGCCGAGGATTTCTCCTATCATTTCGGTTCGTAGGCCGGCGATTTGCGTGGCATCCTCGGACGAATAGTTCGTCAAACCGCGTGCAAACTCGGCCCCGGCGGCATCGCACAGCGAAATGACGTCTCCCTTGTTGAACGACCCGTGTACCTCGAGCACGCCCACTGGGAGCAGACTTTTCCCTTGTTGCTGAACGGCAGCCTTGGCGCCTTCATTGAGAACGAGTTTTCCCTTAGGCCGAGCGGTGAAGCCAAGCCAGCGTTTCCAAGCGGGGAGGGCAGATCCGTGGGGCAAAAAAACGGTGCCCATGGGCTCCGAAGCGAAAATGCGGTCGAGAACATCGGGCTCGGCGCCGTTGGCCATGATGACCGATTCGCCCGCCGCTGTCGCCAGCCGGGCCGCGCGCAACTTGCTTCGCATGCCGCCGGTTCCCAAAGTGCTCCGGCTTGCCCCCGCCATCTCCATGACGGAAATGTCGATGTGACTTACGGTTGCGACCTTTTCCGCTTTCGGATCAACCCGTGGATCGCCGCTAAACAGGCCGTCGACCACGGTCAGCAGGATCAACAACGGCGCTTGCAGCAGATTCGTGACCATGGCCGCTAGATGGTCGTTGTCGCCGAATTTGATCTCCGCCACGCTGACGGTGTCGTTTTCGTTGATGATGGGCAGCACGCCCCACTCAAATAATGTTACGATAGTATTGCGGGCATTGAGGTAGCGGGCGCGATTGTCGAAATCCCCCGCAGTCAGAAGAATCTGTGCAGTGTGAATGTTATGGCGGTCGAAGCATTCTTGATAGGCGCGCATCAGGAAGCTCTGCCCGATGGCGGCACAGGCTTGAAGCTGGCGAAGATCGGTTGGCCGCGTGCCGAGTTCAAGGCGGCCGACGCCGGCGCCGATGGCCCCGGAACTGACGAGAGCAACTTTTCGCCCGGTTTGCCGAATGCGTTGAATCTGGTCGGCGAGCGATTGAATGCGCGCAGGGTCGAGCCGGCCATCGTCCGACGTCAAGACATTCGTGCCGACCTTGACGACGACCGTGTGGGCCTGCGACAATATCTCCTGACGAACGGGGTCGAGCATGGCGTCGATCCTGCTACGCCGTAAACGGCGAAAAATGGAAAAACTTTTTCTTTTTTTCAAACGTCTGTTTGACGGAGACGCTTGACGTCTTTATACTAGGGTCCGGCCTTCAACTCATCCTCTCCGGGAGGATTCTGCCGTGGCAACGCGTCGAATGTGCTGGGTGCTCGCCGCTTTGGTGTGCGTCGGCGTTTTCGTTGCCACTCATGACGTTTACGCATTGCCGGAAGAACAGATTCGGCAACTCGTCCAAAAAGCCATCGAACTTGAGCGTCAGGATCCGCCGCAGTGGGAGTCGGCCCGCGAGATCTACGAAGCGCTCCTAAGCCAAAAAGACTACGGACTGAAGATTCGCGAGCGCTATCACCAGGCACAGCGACGATGCTTGCAACTCCGCCGTCATCAAGATTCGAGCTATCTCCGCGAGGTTCTGTCCATCGAGTATGGCCAGGCCACGCGCATCTGCAAAATCATCCACAAGACGCTGCTCGACGGTTCCGTCGAAAAGGGCAAACTTGATCCTACCAAGCTCTTCCGCAAGGGGCTCGAAGAACTGGATGCGGCCTTGGCCGATCCGTCGTTTGTGCGCGACCACATCCCAGTCGGAAAGCAAGCCACCGTGCCGGCCTTTCGCGACATGGTGAAAAAGACTTGGGGCGATCTGGCCCGGTTGTCACGCGAAGATGCCCTCAAGCAAGTGGAGCTTGTCGCCCTCGAAGCCGAGGCCACCCTCGGGCTCAGCGCTACGGTCGCGACAATGGAGATGGCTTGCGGGGCCTGCTATGCGATTGACGAATTCACCGTCTTTTTGACTCCGCATCAACTCTGCGAACTGGCTCGCAATCTCTCCCGCAGCGAGGCGATCGGCGTCGGCATCGTCCTTGCCATCCGCGACAGTCGAATTATCGTCGGCGAAATCGCCATGGGCAGCCCAGCCGATCTCTCTGGCATGATCAACGTCGAAGACGAGATCATCAGCGTCAACAAGAAGCCGGTCGCCGACGTGCCCCTGCTGTCCGTCAAGCAAATGCTCGAAGGATCCGTGGGAAGCATGGTTGAGATCGAGTTGCAATCTGCTGGGGAAATGAGAATTGTGCGCCTTGTTCGGCAGCGGGCCGAGGTGCCGAGCGTTGTCCACTTCATGTGGCCCGGCACCGCATACGGCTTTCTGAAGATCAATAGCTTCACCGACACCACCGTCCAGGATGTAGACGAAGCGATCGCCAAGCTCAGCAAGGCCGGCATGAAGGGCCTGATTCTCGACTTGCGCGATAACGGCGGCGGCATGTTCGAAAGCTCCATCGACACCGCCCAGCGCTTTCTGCCCACAGGGAAGATTATCACCTCGCGGCAGCACAAGGATCCCGCCAACAATCTCGTTTACGTCGCCAGGCATCCTAAAGCACTGACATTGCCGATGACGGTCCTGGTGGACGGTGATACCGCCAGCGCCGCCGAGCTTCTCGCCGGCGCACTCAAGGATAACGACCGGGCCTACTTGATCGGTCAAACGACCTTCGGCAAGGGCTGCACGCAAACGCTCCTGAAGCTTCCGCCCGCGACAGGAAACGTACCGACCGGCGGTATGCGCGTCACCGTTGCACGCTTCTTGTCTCCGAAGGGCCAACCGTATTCGGGTCGAGGCGTTACTCCCCATTTCATCATCGAAGATCTCGGCGTCCCCTCGCAAGCCAATCTGATGGGCGCTGCCTACACCGACAAGGCGATCCAAGAACTCAACCGCATGACCATGATGTCGAAGTAACGCAATATTGAAGTTGCCTCTGACTCGGCACCGAAAAAGTGACGGTGAAATTGCTGACCAGTTGTGGCCCGATCTTTTCACCCGCCAGCTGTGCGGCGTCGCGGTGTTGAAGCCATGAAAAAAAAGACAAGCCAAAATCGAAGGATCAACGGACGGAGCACGATGAGACCAATTCCTCCGTCGGGGTCTGGAAGCTTTCGGGTGGCGCGATTCTCGTCATTATTCTTGCACTTCTTTGTGTAATCGGCTCAATCGTATCTACACTAGAAAATCGGGGCGATGGTAGAAAAAGAGATCGCGAGCGACAAGTAGACGAACGAGCAAAGGAAATTCAGGAAAACGAACGTAGAGCCCTGGAAAAAGCCATTATCGAGTTGGAAGCCCGTGAACGCGCTGAGCGCGGAGCGAAGTAAACTAAGATCCGACATAGTGAGCGCGAAACAGAGCTATTCGGGAATGCCTGTGGGGCACGGTTTTGACGTGCCATTGCTTGGAAACGCATGTCTTGTGGCACGTTCAAAACGTGCCCCACAGTCATGCAGCTAGCGATACTCAAGCAATCAGCGCACGCGCGGATAATACTCGGCCAGACGGTCCGGTGAAACGCCGGCGAGCGCCATCGCTGTGAGTGTCCAATTGGTAAGAGTCTGCGCAATCAGCCCCACCTTCTGCCAGCGCCGGGGCGACACGAAGATCTTTTCATTGACCACGACCACTCGACCATTCAAACGTTGGCTGAAAAAGATATCTTCCATGAAGCGAATGCGCGGAAAGCCGCCGAGTCGAAAAAAATCGCTTTTGCGCAGAAATAACCCCTGATCGCCGTAGACGATTCCGGTGAAACGAACCCGCGCGGTAGCGCAGGCGTCGATCGAGCGAAAGCCCCACCCCTCGGCGTCGACCCGCATGGAAAAACAACCCGCCAGAATCGTGGGCCGATGGAACGTGCGCTCGATGGCGCGAATGCCTCCGCGTTCGAGTCGACAATCCGCGTGCAGAAAGAGCAGCTTGTCTCCCATGGCGGCTTCGGCGCCGGCGTTCATCTGAAACGCCCGGCCCGGTTCCGCGACGAGGACCCGGTCGGCCGACTGCGCTTGCTCGATGGTGTCATCGGTCGAGCCGCCGTCTACGACGATAATCTCATGCGGAGTCTGCGTGCGCAGGTCGGCAATTGTCGCCGCGATGTTCGGCGCTTCGTTCCACGTCGGAATGATGATCGAGACGCTCACAAAAGCCGCCGTCTGCATACATTGGGCTTCTCGCCGCGTTTATGGTAGTGCTGCAAGCCTTTGGTGCGCGACGGGAATCCAAACATGAACGCGGTTATTTCTTTTCCGTCGGCGCATCCGCGAATCTCGCCTCTAGCGCGTTCAAATACCTCTCCAAGTAATACTCCGGCTTCATGAACATGCGGAACATGAAGCGGAAGAAGGGGTTCGCTACTTCGCCGAACTCGGTAATGGACAGCGTGCAGCCGCCTTCCATTGCCGTCAGCACAAACTCCCAGCGGCCGGTGAATGCGCCTCCGTCGTCGGCAATGGTGCGGACCAGCCGCGTCGGCGGAGTCGATTCGGTGGTTTCCAGACTCATCACGAAATCACCGGCTTGCGTCTCCTTCCAGACCTCATGTCCATTCTTGTCCGGCAGACGTTCGACCTTGACGACATCCTTATGCCAACTCGGCATGTTGGCGAAGTCGGTGATGACTTGCCAAACGACGTCGAGCTGCTGCTTGAGCGTAATCGTTCGCGAGACTTCATGGTCGGCCGGCAAGAAATAACCGACCACGTACATCATTACCAGCGCGCCGGCGACGATGCCGACACTGACAAGAATCCAAATCCAGATATCGTCCATGGCAGCCTCGATTCATAGGCTTCATGCTACCAGCTTGCCGCTTGCGGCTTCGCGCTCACGTCGCGCCGTGCGGGCTCGAAGCCGCAAGCGGCGGGCGGGAAGCGCTCCGGGCTGGCAAGGTACATTTACAAGAAAATCACCGAGCGACGACGATGAGCGAAGGTTTCTTTCAGCGCCGGCCTTTGCGACAGGCGCTTTACAACTGGCTGGAACGGCATCAGCATCCGTTCAACCGCGGCATTCACTTCGTTGGCATCCCGCTGGCCTTCGCCGGCGTGTTTCTGTTCTTCTGGTGGCCTTGGGAAGAGTGGTACTGGGGCGTCGCCGCGTTTGTCTTGGGATATCTGTTGCAATGGATCGGGCATCTCATTGAGGGCAACGACCTGGGAGAATGGGCCGCGATCAAGGGATTGTTCGGTTTGCCTTGTGTGTCCATTTCGCCGTACTATGAGAAACCGCCGCAGGACTCGCCGCCTCCGGAAACCGCGTCGGGTGCGTGAAACGCACCGTTTGAAGCCACTCGTGGTGCGTTTCACGCACCCTACATCGGAAGCGCCCGCATTATCCGCACAACCGGCAAATTTTTCCTGATTTATCATCCAGTCGCTGCCGATAACGGAACTACCGGGTGCAATCTGCGCCCCGAAGTAGCGCGACCATGGGGATGGAAGCGCACCTCGTGACGATTGAGGTGGCGAATGAAACGCGAATTGGCAACGGCGATCCGCAAAGGGGTCGCGGTATGCGCGATGTTTGCTGTCGCCTTGGCGACATTGGTCGGCTGTCAACCGACCTTCATGACCAAGGAGATGTACCAGGACGCACACGTCAGCCTGCCTCGCAATCTCGAAAACGATCACACGCCGATCACGACGCCGATTGGTTCGCTCACGCCGATGCCCGCCACCGTCAGCCAGGCCGAACGTCCCGCTCGTTATCTGTCGTTGCAAGAGGCCGTCGCCATCGCCTTGGAGAACGGCCACGTCAGCAGCCGTACGGGGACCGGATCGGGACGCGTGGATGATAACATGGTGTCCGCGCAATCGCCGTCCTCGTACAATTCGCAGACGGAACGCATCCGTGTCTTGGCGCTTAATCCAGCGATCAGCAGCGCCGTTGTGGAAGCCGCCTTCGCTCGTTTTGACCCGGTCTGGGCCACCAACCTCAACTGGGTCAACACTGACGGTATTCCCGGCACAATCAACTTCCCCGGCTATCTTGGCTCCGTCGCGGGCCAAACCTGGGGCATGCAGACGTCGCTGGTCAAGGGCTTGCCGACCGGCGGCGTGGCGGAGCTGTCGTTCTTGAACGACTATCGCTTGCTGAGCAACGCGCAAAACAACCCGTTCGCGTTCGGTCCGCTCAATCCGCAGTGGGCCGCCCGCGTCAGCCTGGGCATCGAACAGCCGTTGTGGAAGGACTGGGGCGTCGAGATCAACCAGCTGCTGCCGCGCTTCCCCAGCCCGATCGGACAGGGGCTCGTGGGCAATACGGCTTTCAGCGCATTCAGCAACCACCAGAATGCGGTCAGCTCTTTTGTCGATCGGCAAAACGAAGGCATCCTGATCTCCAAGCTGCGCTTCGACCAAGCCCGCACCGAATTCGAACGCAACGTGCATGCCCTGTTGCTTCAGGTCGAAGTCGCTTATTGGAACCTTTACAACAAGTATGGCACGCTCTACGCCTTCGAAGAGAACATGCGCATCATGCACAAGGCCTGGCAGGACAACTACAGCCAATTCAAGGCCGGCCGGCTTGACCCCGACAAGTACTATCAAGTGCTGGGCCAGTACCAGGAGTTCCGCGGCGAGCGGCTCAAGGCGCTGGATGAGGTGCTGACCGCGGAGCGCAACCTGCGCGGCATCCTTGGCTTTCCAGTCGAAGATGGCAGCCGGCTCGTTCCGATCACGCCCCCCACCGTTGCCGAGTTCAGGCCCGAATGGAAAACAAGCGTCGAGGATGCGATCAATCTCCGCCCCGAAATTCAGCTGGCGCGCGACAACCTCCGCTATCACCAATACTTGCTGTCGATTCAGAAAAACAGCATCAAACCCGACCTGCGCGCTTATGCCCGGGTCGAACCGTTCGGCATGGGCAACACGCTGACAGGCAACGGGACCTTCGACTCCGGCGGCAGCACGTTCCCCTCCAACGCCTACAAGTCGCTCATGAACACCCACCTGCTCGATTGGCAGCTCGGTTTGAACCTCAACATCCCGCTCGGCTACCGAGCCGAGTTCGCCGCCGTCCGCGCTGCACGATTGCAGCTGACGCAGGCCTACCTGTTGCTCAAAGATCAGGAAGACAAAGCCACGCGCACCGTGGCCGAGCAGGCTGCTTTGCTTGATCGCTGGTATGAGTTGATCAAGATTACCCGCATGGAACGGCTCGGTTACCTCGATAGCCTCAAGACGCGCATGGATCAAGTCAGCGCCGGTAAGATCACGTTCGGCGATCTGGCGTTCCTCGAAGCTCAGCGTCGCTACGCTTCCGCGCTCGTCAAAGAGTATGAAGCCATCGCTCAATACAACAGCACGCTGGCCAAGCTCGAATGGGCAAAAGGAACGATTCTGCGTTACAACAACGTTCATATCAGCGAAGGCGCGTTGCCGGAGTGTGCCCAGGTCCGTGCCGTCGAGTACGAGAAAGAGCGGACCAAGTCGATCATCGTGCGTGAGCGGCCCAATGCGGTGTATCATCCCGGACGGCTAGCGGCCCAGAAGCTGGAGACGCCGAAGGACCTTGACAGACCGCTGCCGATCGAAGACGCCGCGGTGGAATTGAAGCACCGCGTGGTGCCGGCGAAGCACGAAATGCCATGGAAGTTCTCGCCGAAGCCGGTGTCGTCGTTCGATGAGAATTGGGCGCCGTCGCGGGAGGAAGAGAAGCCGCTCAAGTTCGTGCCGGGCAATGCGCCATCAAGGCCATCGGCGCCGGCGATGTTCCCGCAGATTGAGAACAGACCGCCGATCGCGCCAGCGCCGGCAATGAAACCGGACACGACGCCGAGCCTATTGGACATCGGCGTGCTGCTGACGCCACTGCGTTTGCGTCAACCCGATGCAGCCCGACCCGTTGACCTGGAACCGCGAGCCGCGTTTCGTCCGATTGCGCCGACGCCGAGCGTGGTGCGCGGCATCGAAATGCTCCAACCCGACGTGGCGTCGATGCGTCCGTAAGAGACCATCCCCTGGGAACGCTTCCCACTTCCGGACCCACGGCCCGCCCGCCGTGGGTCTGGTCGTTTACTGGGTGATGTCGGTAGGTCTCACGCTCCGCGTGAGGAATCCTCAAGCGGAGCGTAAGGCCTACGGTGATCGCGACAGTAAGGTGCGCGTGCTACTTGGACGTCAGCTGGAAGTCGACGTTGTTCGTGCCGGTTTTGACGGTCACGCGCAATTCGGTCGATTGATAGGTGGCGTAACGATCGGGCAGCAGATTCTTGCCCAGTTTGCCGGACGGCTCGAAGTAGGGCACGCGCAGGGTCGCGGTGACTCGGTATGCGCCGGCTTCCAGACCATCGTCGCGAAGGTAGGTTGACGCTTGATACGTGCCGTCGGGCTCGACGAACGCATCGGTGACGCGAATGCCCTTCTTGCCTTCCTTGTCGTTCGTATCGGGCCGCCAGAAGATGAGTTGCACATTGACCGCAGGCGCGCCGTCGAGCATCACCGTCCCGCGGACCGGCTGCACCGGCTTCCGGTTGTAGATCGGCACACCCGGTTCGTCGGTGACGATCGGCTTGAGGCTCTCCGGATAGATTCCGTCGAGCGCCAAATTGGCAATAATTGGGTCGGCGTCCTTTTTCACCGTGACCCAGGTGATGTGGTCGAGCTCTCCATAGCGCAGGCCGCGCAATCGGCTGCCGCCTCCGGTCGTCGCGAGTTGGTAGTAGCTCATCCCCTGGCGAACGAACTTTTGATACCGGTGAACGTGCCCGCAGAACACGGTGTACTTTCGTCCGTGCAGGGCTTTTTCCATGTCAAGCCAGCCATTGGTGTCGAGGTTGTCTTGGGTCCATAGCGGCTTGTGAAGCATCACGAAGGTCCAGCGCACATTCGTGTTTTCCTTCAGCACTTTCTGGAAATACTCGATCTGCTCCGGGCTGATTTTTCCCTTGGCCTTCTCTTCGTTGGGATCGTCCGAATTGACGGCGAGGAACAGCGTATCCTTGTAGAGGAAGTGGTAGTACGCTCGGCCAAAGCGTTCTTTCCAGACATCGGTTTCGATCGGGTTGGCGACATCATGGTTGCCCGGGACGTAGAAGAATGGCATCTGCAGCTTGCTGGTGTACGTTTGGAATTCCTTCCACTCGGACGCGAGTCTCGGCTGGTCCTTGGTGTAGCCCTGAATGAGATCGCCGACGCAGACGACGAAGGTCGGCTGCAGCAAATTGATCTGTTCGACGGCTTGAGAGAAGATTCGCCCGCGGTTGCCTCCGGTGCGATCGCTGACAACGACGAATTGGAAATTCTCGGCAGCATTATTGAGGCGAAGGTGGGTCCAGGGATTGCGGTTCTCAACGTCGATTTGCAATTCGGCCTTGGTCGGCTGCTTTTGGCCGCCGGAGATTGCGACCGCGCCGATGACCAAACCGACCACGAGAATCGCCAGCACGATGCGCTTCATGTTTGCCTCTTTGGAGTGACTACTCGCACTTTGATCAAGATAAGGTAGTTGTCGATGGGACCGAGTGCACGGAGAAATTGTGAAAAAAATGAGAAATTATCATCGCGATCCCAGGGGCTCGCGCCGCTCGACCCTGGGCTTCCAAGGGTGAGGAGAGATATCATACCATCCGGCGGCTCGGTTATCGAACCAAAGGACGTTTTGTGACACGTTGGCTCATCTGGTTAGCCGTAGTCATCGTTTGGACGGTTGGGCTGCAATACCCCGTCCCCGAACCGACGCGCATTCCCGCCAGCGACTTCATCGTGACCAACAAAGTCATCATCGGCAAAGCCATGCACGTGATCGTGTACGCTCTGATTGCCGTCTTATCGGCATGGGTTTGGACGCCGTTGCGTTATCGCTGGCTGATGATGTTCTTTCTGATGCTGCACGCCTGGGGCACGGAAATGCTGCAGGAGGCTCTCGAGCCTTGGTGCCATCGCGGCGGATCGCTGTCGGACGTCGGGTTCGACGTGATCGGCATCATGCTGGGAGTGGCGATAAGTTGGAAGTGGTGGACCACAGAGCCTGAAGCGTGAGCGAAGGGTCAATCGCCGCGGCATGGCTGCACGCGAATGGCCAGGATCAGCCGCTCACCGGCTTTCGTCTTGCTGCGCGTGACGACGGGCAAGAACTTTCCGCAAGTCGTTTGATACTCGATCTCGCCCATGACGTTTGGAATGTGGATCGCCAAGCTGATCCGGTTGTCCTTGTCCGCCCCGTGCTTGACGACCATGTCCAGCTTGCGATTTTCGACGAGCGGCATCGACACCTTCTCGCCGGGTTTGAGCGACTTGCTCTCCATATGCTTCAACGTGAAGCTTTTGAGCATCGGATGCAGTTTCTGAACCTCCTGCGCGATCGCTTTGAGACGTGGGTCGATCGTGCTGCCTTCCTCGCTCGCCAGGATGACGACAACAGTGACCTTGACCGGGTCTTTCACGCCGTCGCACGGGCACGAACTGGCCGTGGCGGCCAAACTGGCGAAGAGAATCACACAAGAGAAAATGCGAATAAGCACGGGCTGCCTTTCTGCTGCGTACGGTGTTTGATACGCACTGACGGTAGGCGTCACGCACCGCGTGACGGATTCCTCACGCGGTGCGTGAGTGCCTATAGCGCGTTTCACGCACCCTACTCGGCGACGATCATCGGGCGTTGCGAACCGGTGCGCACGGCGGGCGGCCGCTGATTGTTCGGCGTCGATTGGGTTCGGATCACGCGGATATCTTCCACGGCGGCAAGCTCCATGGGCCCGTCGACGGGCGGTCGGCCTACCACGAGCACGTCCGTGTCGGCCCCTTCGATCCGCCGAATCACGATTTCTTCTGAAGTCGCCACTGGAAAGACTTCATCCTCGCGATTCGGCGCTTCGCGTGGTGACGCCTTTGGCGCCTCTGCCCGTGGCGCGGCTTCTGACTTGATCGGCCGCTGCGTCAAATGCCAGGCCGCCCAGGCAAGCCCGAAGGCCATGACAATCCCCGCCGCCACTATGCCGAGCGGTACCCACGCCGATGCCCGTGCCGGCGCGGCTTTCGCCTCGCGACTCTTCGTCGCGATGGCATCCAGTGTCTGGTCCCATGTTTCGGCGCTCGGTTCAATTGGCGCGGTGTCGTCCCACAGTTCGCGAAGGCGTTGCTGCGCCTGCCACTCCTGGACTGCTTCCGGATGGTCTTCAAGCCACGCTTCGATGCGAGCGCGCAGGTCGGCGACTTCGTCGCGAGAATCCAATTCGCCGTCGAAATATGCGCCCAGAAGTTGCGGGTCGGGCGCCCAGGTGTTGTCGGACGGGTGGGTCATTGTGACTTTATCCACGGTTCCAGCAAAATACGCAAACGCTGGCGGGCATAGTACAGCCGGCTCATCACCGTGCCGATCGAAATGCCAAGCGTTTCCGCGACTTCACGATAACTCAATTCCGCCTCGGCGTGCAAGACGAAGGTCTGTCGCTGGGCCGGGGGAAGTTGTGCCAAGGCTTCGTTTAGCTTGCAGCGAAGATCTTGGCGGTCCAGCTCGCGCGCCGGCTCGATTTGCATCCACGGCTCGCATTCTTCGCGGCTTTTTTGACCCAGCCCGTCCATGCTTAAGGTCTCATGGCGTCCACGCCTCCGACCCAGATCGAGTGCGGCGTTGCTGACGACGCGCAACATCCAAGTCTTGAAGGAACTTCGGCCTTGAAAACTGGGGAGATGGACCAAGGCCTTGATAAACGCTTCTTGCACCGCATCGAGAGCGTCGGCTTCGTTGCCCAGCAAACGATGAGCGACGCGGTACGCCAACGAGCGGTATCGCCGAAACAGTTCATCCAGGGCTTCGCGGTCGCCGGCAACGGCCCTGCTCAACAAGGATTCGTCACTCAGCGCAAGCGGGAGGATACCAACGGCCATGTCCGCGCGGTTCTCCTTTAACCTAGACGCTGCTCCGGGCGTCGCTATTTGATTCTAGCGGCACGGCCCGGAGGAAGAAATGAAAATACCAGAATTTCCCCGCTAGCGGCTTCGCGCTCGCATGGCACTCGGCTAACACGAAGCCGCAAGCGGTTACCGCCGATACGTGCGTTGATCGCGCAAGGACGGCTTTTCCAGCTTCTTCTGGTTTTTGGGGCTTTCGCCCAAGATGCGCTGGGCTTTTTCCAGGTTGGACACTTTGAAGATGCCGAAGACGCGTCCGTTGCGGCCGCCGGAACTGCAATAGGCATACTCGATGTTGATATGCTCCTCTGCCAGGCGTTCGCAAATGTTGGCGAGCGCGCCGGGTTGGTTCTTGAGTTCGACGGCGAGCACATCGCTCTCGGTGAAATGGACATTTAGGCTCTGCAATTCCTTGAGCGTGGCCGCTTCGTCTTCGGTGACGAGGCGCAGTACGCCATGCTCATGACGATCCATGACCGAGAGGGCAACGATATTGATCTTGGCATGCGCCAAACGAGAGAGAACTTGGGCAAGTCGGCCCGGTTTGTTTTCAAGAAACACCGTCACCTGTTTGCGGGTCTGCATGGACACCTCCTTCATCGTGATCCAGGATGATAGGGAACGATTGGCAGTATTGTATGAGTATGGTGTACATCCGCGATGGTTCGTCCCCGTCTATTGCGAGAAGCAAGCTGCGAAGTCCATTAGCAGCGCTGGGCATTGAACAAACGGCGCGGGACGGCTAAAATGCTTAACTCCAAGTAATGACTGCTTCCAGCGATTCGTACGCGTGTTAAGGAGCGTATCCGTGCAAATCAAGATTTCCGCCCGCCACGGTCATCTCACCGAGGAAACCCAGGAGCATATTCGCCAAAAGGCCGGCAAGCTGCTTCACTTTTTTCAACGGCTCATGATGATCGAAGTACTCGTCGATCTGAACGAGGACGGCCATACGGTCGAGTTCCTCGTCTCGGCGGAACACAAGCACGACTTCGTGGCCAGCGAGCGCAACAAAGACCTGCTGACTGCCGTCGACACGGTGCTCGCCAAGTTGGAGAAGCAGGTGCGCAAGTACAAGGAAAAGGTGCAGGATCGTCGGCGAACGCCGTCCGCCGGCGAGGTGGCGGGGCCCTTGAATCTGGACGAATCCGACGGCCAGTAGGGTGCGTGAAACGCACCTCTCGGCTCAGAGTGGGTGATTCTTTGTGGAGCCAGGCTTTCGAGCCTGGCGTGAACCCTGAAAAATCGGGTCCGGCTCGGCTAAGAAGCTCGGCCCCCCCCGCGAAGAATCAGAGGCGCTCACCGGTGCGGTTCACGCACCCTAGTGATCTCAAAGCGAACTTCACCGTTGTCGTCGATCGGCGTGGCCGGGGCCGCGCGGACGGCGGCAGAGTAAGGAGTGAAAGAGCTATGCGCATGTCCGATTTTGTCGTCCGCGAGGCGATTTCCGCCCAGTTGACGGCATCGCAGAAGGAGGCCGTCATCCGGGAGATGGTCGACAACCTGCGAGCCGCCGGATTTTTCAAGGGGAGTGAACCGGAGGATGTCGTCAAAGCCATTCTCAAACGGGAGATGCTCAGTTCAACCGGCATTGGCGAAGGCGTCGCCATCCCGCACGCCAAGCACGGCAGCGTCGATCGCTTGGTGGGCGCGGTCGCCGTTGCCCCCAGCGGCGTGGCGTTTGACAGCGTCGACAACAATCCGGTGTTCGTTTTGTTCATGCTGATCTCGCCGCAAGAGCGCCCCAGCGAGCACTTGCGGGCATTGGAAAGCGTATCGCGTTGCTTGAAGGACAAGAACTTCGTGCAATCGCTGAAGGAAGCAAAATCCCCTCAGCAAATATGGGATTTGATTTGCAACCACGAACGGGGCGCGTGAACCGCGCGCTTCTCGCTGCGTAGCATCGGGGCTTCCCACGATGAGTGAATCGCTTCGCCAAACCGTTACGATCACCAACCCGAACGGATTCCATATGCGCCCGATCGAAGCGTTCATCATGGCGGCGAATCGGTATCCCGACTGCAACGTGACGGTCGCCAAAGCAGGTAAGGACCCCGCCAATGGCCGGAGCATGCTGGCGCTGCTGGAACTCTACTCTCCGGCTGGAACCGAACTCGTCATCGAAGTGTCGGGACCTCGCGCCGCCGAGGCGCTCCAGGCGCTGGTGCAGGTTTTTCAATTGAATTTCGACGAAGAGGAGCAACCGACGCGGTGAGGACTGGGGCTTCCCCTTACTTGAGGCGTAGCGCGTAGGGTGCGTGGAACGCACCTTTCCCGGACTGGTGCGTTTCACGCAACCTAAATCTACGCAGCGTGTCGCAATGTCATGGAAATCAAGCGCGGCATTCCTGTGTCTCCCGGCGTAGCCATCGGGCCGGCGCTCGTTGTCGATACCGAAGGCATCCGCATCCCGCGCCGCTACATCGACAAATCCAAAATCTCCGACGAAGTGGAACGGCTGCGGTATGCCCTTCGCCTCGCCGTCGCCGATGCCAAGGTGAACCAGCAGGCGATCACGGAAAAAGTCGGCAAGCAATATGGCGCCATCTTCGCAGCCCATGCGCTTCTCATCGAAGACCCGGAACTAATCCGCGAGATCGAGCAGTTGATTACGCAGAAAGCCCATGGCGCCGAGTATGCCGTCAGCCGCACGATGCGCCGCCACGCCAAAGCGCTTGCCGCGCTGAACCAGCCGATCTTCAGCCAGCGCTCGACCGACTTGATCGACATCGAGAAGTCGATTCTTCGTCACCTCGTCGGCGAACACGGCGACCCGTTGCAAGGGCTAGACGTCCCGGCGATCATCCTTGCCCATGACTTGACGCCGAGCCAGACGGCGAATCTCGACCCCAAGTACGTCTATGCGTTTGCCACCGAGGCGGGGGGCAAAGCCAGTCATACTGCCATCATGGCCGGCGTACTGGAAATCCCCGCCGTCGTCGGGCTTGGCCGCTTTCTCATGGACGTCTCGGGCGGCGATGAAGTGATCATCGACGGGAATCGCGGCGTCGTCATCCTCAACCCCGACGAAGAAACCCGCGAACGCCACCTGGTCCTGCAAAAACAGTTCGGTTTCTTCGCCAAGCGACTCGATGAACTGCGCACGTTGCCGGCCCAGACCCTGGACGGAACGCGCTTGCTCCTCCTGGGCAACATCGAATTTCCCCAGGAATCGAGCCATTGCAACGACCGCGGCGCCGACGGCGTGGGCCTTTACCGCACCGAGTTCCTCTACCTGAACAAAACCGAAGATCCCAACGAGAGCGAGCAATTCGAAGCGTACATGTCCGTGCTGCGATCCATCGGGCCGCAAAAAGAGGTCGTCATCCGCACGCTCGATCTCGGCGCCGACAAGCTTTTCCATCGTGACGACTTGCAGATGGACGAAAAGAACCCATTTCTGGGCATGCGCAGCGTACGCTTATGTCTGCGCAACATGGCCCTTTTCAAGACGCAGCTGCGAGCCATCCTTCGCGCCAGTCCGTTCGGCAATCTCTGCATCATGTTCCCCATGGTCAGCACGCTAATGGAACTGCGGCAATGCAGGATGATTCTCGCGGATGTAAAGGAAGAACTGGAAGAAGAGAAAATCGACTTTAATCGCAAAATACCGATTGGAACGATGATCGAGGTTCCCTCGGCGGCGTTGATGGCGGAAGAACTGGCAAAAGAGGTGGATTTCTTTTCCATCGGCACCAATGATCTGATACAGTATACCTTAGCTGCGGACCGCACCAACGAGCATGTCGCTTCGCTGTACAACGCGGGCGATCCGTCGGTCCTCAGGCTCATCGATCATGTGCTACGCGCCGCGGCCAAGAGCCGAATCGACGTGTGCGTGTGCGGTGAAATGAGCGGCGATCCGGTGTACACGATTCTCTTGGTGGGATTGGGGCTGCGTCAACTGAGCATGACCCCCCAGTGCATCCCTGAAATCAAGAAGATCATCCGGTCGATCAGCATTGACGAAGCCAAGCAGATTGCTCAGGACGCGCTGCGGTTCGAGACCGCGCGTGATGTGAATAATTTTCTGCGGGAACAAACCCGCCGAATCCTCCCGGAAGTCGTGGTGAATTGAGCCCGGAAATCCGTCGGCTCAATACGCCACGCGGGCCAATCGCCCTGGGAGGATTGCGTTACCACGAATCAATGGCCGACTCACGCACATACGCGATCGGCCCGAGACCTCGGCATGGCGTCTGTCCTACCGATTCAAGCCAACCCTTTGCCCCCGTCTACCTCTGGGGATCGAGCCGCGCCGCCCCGGTTCAAGTTTCGCGTCCGCTTTCGCAAGGCGGGCGATCTGCGTTTGCTCAGCCACCATGACCTGATGCATGTCTGCGAGCGTCTCTTTCGTCGAGCCGATCTGCGTTTGCCCGTTAGCCAAGGATTCAATCCGCGGCCGCGAATGTGGTTCGCGCTGTCGCTGCCCCTGGGAGTGGCCGGCCTGAACGAGATCCTTGAGCTGGAGTTGACGGATCCGTTGTCCGCTGACGAGGTGCACGCTCGCCTGGCCGCGCATGCGCCGCCGGGGCTGGAGTTCCTAAGCGTCGAGCCGATCGAGCCGCGGGCATCGGCGCGTGTTCGCCGGGCATGGTATCGTCTCCAGTTGCCGGGCCCGATTGCCGGTCTGACCAGTCGTTGCCGCGATTTTCTCGAGCAATCGGATTGCTGGATCGAACGTCGTCGGCCGCAATTGCGACGTGTCAATATTCGTCCGTTCGTCGACGTATTGTGCGTCTACGCCGATCGCATTGAAACTGCAACGTGGGTCACGCCGAACGGGTCGGCGCGAGCGGAAGAAGTGTTTGTGGCACTCGGATTGTCTGCTTTGCTCGACGCTGGCGCGGTGATCGAGCGCACGGACCTGGAAGTGTACGATGAGTTGCCCGCCGGCGTGAGTGAGGCGCCGGTAATCACGTCGGTATTTGAAGAAGCCAAAGAGAGCGACACGGGATCAAAGTCGGATCGCCCGCATGCGATCTTCGACAACCCGATGTCGTTCGATACATGAGACATTCTCGAAGCCCAGGGGTGAAGTACTCCGAACCCCTGGGATCCCCAGGCGTTCGGATCACCCCTGGGCTTCAATGAAAGGAACCCAATGAAAAAGGAAATGTTGATCAACTGCCTCCAAGCGGAG
The DNA here is from genome assembly GCA_016872605.1 of Planctomycetota bacterium. Classification (GTDB taxonomy): domain Bacteria; phylum Planctomycetota; class Planctomycetia; order Gemmatales; family Gemmataceae; genus SIAQ01. The sequence goes on along the minus strand of VGZI01000018.1, from coordinate 36,839 downwards.
GAGATTCGTATTGCCATCATCGAGGATGGCGTGCTGGAGGAACTTTACGTCGAACGGGCCAGTGCCGAGAGTTATGTCGGCAACATATACAAAGGCCGCGTCGTCAATATCGAACCTAGCATTCAAGCGGCGTTCGTCGATTTTGGCGTGGGCCGCAACGGCTTCTTGCATGTGTCCGATGTCGAGCCGGCCTACTACAAGCACATTGAGCAGCAAGGCGGCCGGCGCGGCGGGCGCGGCCGAGGACAGCGCTCCCATGACGATCATGACCGGCCGCGCCGACGGGATCGCGGTCGCGGGGATCGACGCGAAGAGTATCCCCCGAGCCCGACCGAAGCCAGAGGCGCCCCTCCGGAGTACGGCGGCGCCGTCGTGGACGGCCCCGAGATCATCGTCGAGCAGATTGTCGAAGACGAAGTGTTCCCGCAAGAACCCGATTATGCGCCCCAGGAAGCGCTGGCCGGGGATTTGCAAAGCGAGGAGTATTTTGACGAACCCATTGAAGAGTCGGGATCGGCGCAGATCGCGCCGCCGCCTCAGCCCGTCGAGATGGTGCCGGACGATTTGCCGGGTGCTCCGGTCCGTGAAGAGGCAAACGCGGCAAGCGAAGGAGCCGGCGGCGAGGAATCGAGTGACGCTGCTTCTTCGACCAACCAAGATGAGGAGGCCGACGAAGGCAAAGGCAAACGGCGCGGAGGCCGACGCGGAAGAGGTCGGTCAGGCCGATCGCGCAAGCCGCGAAAGCGTGCCGGTTCGGACGGTGCCACGCCGAGCGCTGAGGATCCGAAGCCGCGCCCCATGGATTCGAGTGAAAGCCGCACGGACAAGAATGATCCACCCCTGCCGCCGGTTGAACCAAAATCGACGAGCGAGTTGTCCGACGATGACTTGACGTTCTCCCGTGCCCCGGAATCCCCAGTTCCCGAGCGTTCGGAGGCGCCGCCGGCCGGCCCCGACGAAGAAGTGATTATCGAGGAAGAACCGCTCGGAGATCTGGCGAGCGGCGGCGACGATTTGAGTGCCGCACCACTGGAGCCGGCCATTGCCAAAGTGGAACCGGTCGAAACGATTGAGGAGATCATCGAGGAAGAAAAAGCCCTGGAAGAGGAAGTCGAGCAGGGCGACGAGCCGATCGTCACTGAGATTCCCGCCGAGGACCAACTGCTTGGAGAGGACGAAGATTTCAGCGGCATGGAATATCCCTCGCGCGAGCCGGAGCCACGCGGACGGGGCGGACGCGGGGACCGAGGCGACCGCGGACGTGGCCGAGATCGCGGACGCGGGCGGGATCGCGATCGGCGCGGCGGGCGAGATCGCGATCGTCGTGGCGGGGGCGGCGGGCGTCCGGGCCTCGGAAGGCCCAAGCCCAACATCGAAGACATCTTCAAACGCGGCCAAGAGGTGCTCGTTCAAGTCATCAAGGAAGGCATCGGCACCAAAGGCCCCACGCTGTCCACCTACATCAGCATCGCCGGTCGATACCTCGTCCTCATGCCGGGGCTGAATCGCGTCGGCGTGTCACGCAAAATCGAGGACGACGATATTCGCCGGCGCTTGCGCGAAATCATGAACGAGTTGCAACCACCGCGCGGCATCGGTTTCATCATCCGCACTGCCGGCCAGGATCGCAATCGGGAAGAACTGCAGAGCGATCTGGCATATCTGTCCCGCCTGTGGCAAGTCGTCGTCCGCCGCATCAAGAAGCAGAAGTCGCCCTGCGAGATCTACAAAGAAAGCGATATGGTCACACGCACCATTCGCGACATTTTCACCGAAGACATCGATACGATCTGGGTCGACGAGAAGGGCGCGTACGAGGCCGCCAAGGAGTTCATGGAGGCCGTCATGCCGCGCTTCGCCGACCGCATCAAGTTCTACGACAACAAGGTGCCGATGTTCCACAAATATGGCATCGAGAACGAGATCGCTCGCATCCAGGAGCGCAAAATCTCGCTACCGTATGGCGGGTCGATCGTCATCGATCAAGCCGAAGCCTTGGTCGCCATCGACGTGAATAGCGGCAACTTCCGGGCGGCTAACAACAACGCCGAGGAAACGGCCTACCAGATGAATCTGCAAGCCGCCAAGGAAATCGCCCGACAACTGCGGCTGCGCGATCTAGGCGGCGTCATCGTCAATGACTTTATCGACATGCGCGACGAGCGCCACCGGCGCGGCGTCGAAAAGGCGCTGCGCGAAGCCGTTCGCCGCGACCGCGCCCGCACCAAGATTTTGCGCATCAGCCAGTTCGGCATCATCGAGATGACTCGGCAACGGATTCGCCCGTCGCTGAAGCGCAGCGCTTTTCACGAGTGCACCCACTGCAAAGGGACCGGCCATGTAAAAACCGGTGAAAGCGTCTCGATCGAAGTGATGCGCATGCTGCAACTTGCCGTCAATCGCGAGCAAATCGCGCGAGTCGACATTCGCGTGCATGATGAGGTCGCGCAGTACCTGCTCAACCGCAAACGAAAGGAAATCGTGGCGCTTGAAGAGTCCGGCAACAAGCAGGTCTCTGTCTCCGGCGCCGGCGAGGCCGTCTCCATGGAGTTCCTCGAATTCCTTTGCTTCGACAATAACGGCAACGAGGTGAAGTTCACTATATCCGACGAGCCACAGCACCCGCCTCAAAGACGCCGTGGCCGATAGTAATATCGCGATGCTTCCATCCCGATAGGTGTTCGTCATGGTGAAGCGCATCGCCGTCGTCGGCGCCGGTATCTCCGGACTGTCGGTCGCATTCCGGTTGCAGGAAAAGCTGCCCGACGCCGACATCACCATCGTCGAACAGGCGTCGCGTCCAGGCGGCACGGCATGGACGTTGCGTGAGGCCGGCTTCCAGGTCGAAATCGGCCCCAATGGTTTTCTCGATACCAAGGAGTCCACACTTCAACTCTCGCGCCAGGTCGGCCTCGAAAAGGAACTGATTCAAGGCAGTGAGGCTCGCAAGAACCGGTATCTTTTCCTGGGCGACCATCTGCGAGCCCTGCCCAGTGGATTCTGCTCCTTTCTCTGGACCGGCTTGCTCAGTTTTCGCGGCAAGTTTTCGCTTCTCTGGGAACGCTTCCGCGCCCAACGGACCGAGACGGGCGATGAATCGATCGACGCTTTCGCACGCAGGCGAGCTGGAGATGAAGCCGCTGATGTGTTCGCCGACGCGCTCGTCACCGGCATCTATGCCGGTGATCCGAAGCTTTTGAGCCTGCCGGCCTGCTTTCCAAAACTCGCCGACATGGAGCGCGAGTACGGCAGCGTCATCAAGGGGTTCTTTGCCGAGGCTCGCAAGCGCAAGGAAGAGGCCGAGGCCAAGGGCGAAGTGTACGAACGCTCCGACCGGATCTGGTCCTTTTCAGGCGGCATGCGAACACTCGTGGAAGCCCTGATGGCGAGGCTCACGCGGCCGCCACAGTTCGGAGTCGCAATCCGGGGGCTAAGCAAGTCGGGCGGTCCATCCCGACCGGTTTGGCGCGTGCATACAGATGGAAACGACGGCTGGGACGCCGACGCCGTCGTCCTCACCTGCCCGGCCCACCAGCAGGCGACGATTCTCGCCGAGCTTGACGGCGAGTTGGCTCAGTCCGTCGGCGCGATCGTCTACAATCGCGTCGTTGTGGTTGCACTCGGCTTTCGCAAATCCGATCTGCCGGCCCCGCTCGATGGTTTCGGCTATATCGCCCCCCAGAACACGCGTCGCGACGTGCTGGGCGTGCAATGGTGCTCATCGGTCTACCAGGGCCGTGCGCCCGATGACTGCGTTCTGGTGCGAGCGATGGCCGGCGGCTGGAATCGGCCCGAGATCGTCGACTGGGACGACGATCGCTTGCTGACGGCAGTTCGAGCCGAGTTGCGATTGGCCATGGGGATCGAATCGCCGCCGATCTTTCACAAGATCATCCGCTGGGACAGAGCAATCCCACAGTATCAAATCGGCCATCTTGATCGCCTTTCCGGCATCGACGCCCGACTCGCGACGCATCCTGGTCTCTACCTCGGCGGCAACGCCTACCGCGGTGTGGCACTCAACGATTGCACCGAACAGGGGGAACTGCTCGCGGCCAGGATCGGCCGGTTTTTCGCTCCGCTTGCTGCGTAGCATCGTCCCTGTTACGCCGCGAGCGGCCTTGTTAGCTTACCGAACGCCGTTCGTCTTAATAAAATCGATACCACCGCGATTCCCTGCTCCTACCTGACGAGGCTCCACGATGTCCCGCAACATGTTTCGCATCCTCCCGTTTTTCCTGTTGGCCGCCTTCCTTTTCACCACGGTTCCCGGCGTCGATGGGCAAGAAAAGAAGCTCAAGGAATTGCAATGGTCGCACGCCTTCGATCTGGCCTGCCGCAAGAACGATGAGAAGACGATCGACAAGAAGACGAAACGCTGGGGCGTGGAGACCTTTCGCGACAACAACACGGGCGTCGGCATCGGGCTGTACATCTCCGAAGTCGGCGGCATCGGCCTGGCCCCGAACTTTGCCGCTTTGACCCTCCCGCTCGACCCGAGCAAAGGCCCCGAATGGCTCACCGGCCTCGACATGCCCACGCGCAAAGCAGGTATCGCCGCCTGGAAGGGCGCCAAAATCCACAGCATGGAAGTCTTCCGCGATCCCAATGCTGACAACTGGATTTACGTCACCGACGTCGGCAACATTGCCGCCGGCAATGGCAAAGGCCAACCCGGCGCTCCCGGCAAGGCGCCCAAGTGGGTCCACAGCGTCGATCTTCAAGTCCGCAAAGGCGGCGTCAAGGAATTCAAGGACGCCACCAAATTCGGCATCGAGGTCTACAAAGACGGCAACACCAACAACCTCGTCTACGTCTCCGAGACCGGCGCCACCGCCATCATCCAGGACGATAAAGACCTCGTCCTCGAAAAGGACCGTGGTAAAGCCCCCGAATGGCTCCACGGCCTCGATCTCTCCTGCCGCCGCTTCGACGAAAAATCCTTCACCAAGGACACCCGCAAGTTCGGCGTCGAAGTCTACAACGACATCACGACCGGCAATCTCGTCTTCATCTCCGAAACCGGCAGCATCGCCGTCACCCCCGGCGGCAAGCTCACCGCTCCCACCGAGAAGGCCAAGGAGCCCCTCTGGACCCACGGCCTCAACGTCAAGTGCCGCAAGTTCGGCGAGAAGAACTTCTCGGACACGACGCGCGCCTTCGGGGCCGAAGTCTTCCGCGACGAGAACGTGAACGTTACGATCTACGTCAACGAGCTCGGCTACATCGCCGCCATGTCCGCGAAGTGATTTTCGTTTACGTGTAGCGCTCGCCCGGCGCCATGCGAGCGCTACACGTAAACACTTATTCCCCCAACTTTCGTTCGATTTGCTCGACGATGTCGGCGACGGGCATGATGCGTTTGCCGAGTTGCAGGGTGATGTTGGACTTGAGCCAGCTCTGGACACGTTTTTCGCCGGCGACGACAGTGCTGTGATTGCGGTTGCCGAAGTGTTTGCCGACTTCGCTGTAGGTGGCGCAAGTGTGTTTGCGGGCCAGGTACATGGCCAGCATGCGCGGGTAGCTGTAGATCCACTGGCGTTTCTTGGAAAACAACATTTCGCGCGATAGACCGAGCACTTCGCAGACGACGCGTTCGACGTCGTCCAGGCTTACGGTGCGGAATGAGTGGATGAGAAGATCGCTGATGGCCTCGCGAGCCACTTCAAGATCGATGCGCCGACCGGTGACGCGCGCCAGGTGAATGACGCTATGGACGGCGGCTTCGATCTCGCGCACGTTGCCCCGAAGGTTGTCCGCCAAAAAGTCGAGCACCTCGTCCGGAATGCCGCCCGCTTTGAATGCCTTGGCGCGCAGGATGCCCAGGCGTGTCTCGCGTTCCGGAGTCAGGAGGCTCCAGACAGCGCCGCCCGACAGACGATCCACCAACTCCGGCATTAGATTCTCGGCGAGCCGAGGATGACAATCAGTCGTCAGGACAACGGGCCGATGGGCAGTCTGCAGTGCATCAAGCGTATGCAGAAACTCTTCTTGCGTCGCGTGCTTCTTGGCAAGGAAGCCGACGTCGTCGATCAGGAGCGCGTCGCAATCACGAAACTGCTTGCGAAATGAGCCGAGCGTATGCTGGTGCATTGCGTGCACAAAGCGATTCGTGAAATCCTCAGCCGTCAGGAAGACGACGCGCCATTCGGGATTGCGTCGAGATAGGCCGGAGCAAAGCGATTCGAGAAGATGGGTCTTGCCTGTGCCTACGCCGCCGTGGAACACAAGCGGGATGGGACACTCATTGGGAGTTTCGATGAGGCTTTGCGCCGATGCGTGGGCGACGCGATTGCACGGCCCGACAACGAAATCCTCGAGCAAGCGCCAGCGCCGCTTCCGAATCATCGGCGGCTTCGGCGCCTCAGTCGGCGGCCCACCGCCATCGGTTGTCGGGCCATTGGCCTGCCGAACCCGGGCGGCCTGAAATAGCTCCGGATCGATAACGAAGCGAACCGTCACCGCCGCCCCAAGCGTTTCGATGGCGGCTTCGCGAATATCGGCCTCAAAGGTCTTTTGCAGCCAATCCTGAACGAAGAGATTGGGCACGCCGACGGTGAGTTGATTATCGTGATGGGCGAGCTTGGTCTTGCCTGCAAACCAAAGATGGTATCGAGCATCCCCAATCCGTTGGCTGAGGGCTTGCGCCACTTGAGCCACGACATCATAAGTGGTGTTCAACGAACATCCTCCTGCGCGCGGAGTCCACGCGTGGTTCGATCCATGGAACCCGGAAGCAAGAGAAGTAATGAGCGCGGGGATGGGAAGTCCGCCTGCGCCCGCTCGGAGAAATCGAGTTGAGCATCACAGCTCGTTCGAACATTGTAGTCGGCGCACCGGCCACGTTCGTCGCGTCGGCAAAGTTTCGCGAAAATGTCCGAAGACGGCTTGTAAAAAAATGAAAATGCCGCGCCACGAAACACCAGCTGAACGCGAAATCGTTAGCCGGACGACGTTTAGCCACCCGCCCTAGGCGAGCCCGACGTCCGCGCCCGCCGAAAGCGGGCGACGAATCGGGGCCCAACGTCCGGCTAACAATTCGGCAGCGGTGCAGTATCATGAAAGAACTCAATCGCATGGGGAGATCGCCGTGGTCAACATTCGAATTTGCATCGGCCTCGTCGTGGCATTGTTTTCCGGCAGCGTCGCAGCTGCCAACGACAAAGACGGCGCGGCCGTTTATCAAGCAAAATGCGCTCGCTGTCACGGCAAGTCCGGCGAGGGAACTAAAGAGTACGCGCATCCCCTCGTCGGCAATCGCTCCCTGCCGCAGCTGACGAAATATGTCGCGAAGCGAATGCCCGAGGACGCTCCCGGAACGCTCAAAGACGCCGACGCGGACATGGTGTCGCGCTACGTCTTCCACGCGTTCTATTCCCCGTCGGCCCAGGCACGCATCAAGGCTCCGAAGGCCGAACTCGCGCGCCTTACCGTCAGCGAATACCGTTTTGCCATCGCCGATCTGGTCGGCACGTCGCCGTCGGGCAAGTTCGGCAAGACAGCGTCGAATGTGCTGCCGATCGACGAGGCGGGCGGACTGCGCGGCGAATACTTCACCATTGGCGCCGCTGGTAAGAAAGGCCGTTCGCTGGCGTTCTCGCGCACCGATCGCGTCGTCAACTTCGATTTCCTCAAAAAGGACTCCTTTTTCGACAAGCTCAACACGCCGGAGATCGCCGCCAACTGGCAAGGCTCCGTCATCGCCCAGGACACCGGTCTGTACGAATTCATCGTCCGTACCGAGCATTCGACGCGGCTTTGGGTCAACGACATGAAGAAGGCGCTCATCGACCGCTTCGTGAAATCGGGAAACGACACGGAGTTTCGCGGCTCGATCTACCTCTTGGCCGGCAGGGCGTATCCGATCCGACTCGAATTTTCGCGCGGCAACGTCGGCGTGCGCAAGGATCCCAAGGACAAGCTCAAGACCGAGAAGACGACGATAGAGCTTGCGTGGAAAGCGCCGCTGCGGGCCGTCGAGACGATTCCGCAGCGGAACCTGAGTCCGCTCGATGCGGGGCCATCGTTCGCCCTGTCGACTAACATGCCCCCCGACGATCGCAGCGCCGGCTACGAGCGAGGCACGGCGATCACCAAGGAGTGGGTACAGGCCACGACCGACGGCGCCATCGAGACGGCAGTCTACGTCAGCGCGAATCTGGCCGAGTTGAGCGGCGTGAAAAGCGATGCGCCGAGCCGCAAGCCGCTCTTGCAGGACTATTGCGTCAAATTTGCCGAGCGCGCGTTTCGTCGCCCGCTGACGCCGGAGCAGCGGAAGCTGTATGTGGATCGCGCATTCGAGACGGCAAAGGATCCCGATTCGGCGGTCAAACGCGTCGTGTTGCTGGTGTTGCAGTCGCCGCGATTTCTCTACCGCGAGCCTGCCATCGTTGCATCGCGTGCTGCCGACAAGGACGCGGCTTTCGATGTCGCAGCTCGCCTGTCATTTGGATTGTGGGACACGCTGCCGGATGACGCGTTGCTGAAAGCGGCCGCTTCGGGCCGATTGAACACGCGCGACGACGTAATACGCGAGGCCGAGCGTATGCTCGACGATCGGCGGTCGCGCACGAAACTTCGCGGGTTCTTTCTACGCTGGCTTCAGCTCGACGCGGTTTCCGAATTGCCCAAGGACTCGAAGGCTTTTCCGGATTTCCACGCGTCGGCCGTCAGCGATTTGCGTACTTCGCTTGAGTTATTCGTCGACGAGGTGATGTGGTCGAAGACATCCGATTATCGGCAACTTGTGCTTGCGGACCACTTGCACCTGAACGGGCGTCTGGCGAAGCTCTACGATGTTGATCTTCCGGCAACCACGTCGTTCCAGAAAGTGACGCCGAAATTCGGCGAGCGGGCCGGCGTGTTGACGCATCCGTTCGTGATGGCGCATTTCTCGTATACGGCGACGAGTTCGCCGATTCATCGCGGCGTGTTCCTGGCTCGCAACATCCTCGGCGTGCCGTTGCGTCCGCCGGTCGACGCCTTCACGCCGCTCGCTCCGGAGCTGCATCCGAAGCTGACGACGCGCGAACGCATCTCCCTGCAAACCAGCCCGAAGAACTGTCGAACGTGTCACAGCATCATCAATCCATTGGGATTTCCGCTGGAGAACTTCGACGCCATCGGCCGTTTCCGCGCCGATGAGAAGAATCGCCCGATCGACGCGACCGGCTCGTTCACGACGCGCTCCGGCGATACGGTGACTTTCAAGAACGCCAGGGAACTTGCCGGATTTGTCGCCGGCAGCGAAGAAGCCCACGAAGCGTTCGTCGCCCGTCTGTTCCACCACATCGTCCGCCAGCCGATCCTGGCCTACGGCCCCGACAAGCTCGACGTGCTACGCCGCGCCTTTGCCGAGCGCGATTTCAACATGCGCCGTCTTGTGATCGAAATCATGGTGCAAACGGCGTTGCCGACAAACAAAGCCGGCTAGCTGTCCTGTTGATTTATATGTCACCATTTGTTTGGATGCGTCCATATGGCCCCAACGACCATCTGGGACTTGGAAGATGATCCAGATGGGAACGTGCAACATCTCCTTGAGCATGACATTACCGTCGAAGAAGCCGAGGAGGTGTTGTTCGACCCACAGAGCCGCCGCGCGGTAAGCCGAAGTTCCGGCCTACCAATTGCGTTCGGTTGGACATTGACAGGTAGGCGCCTGGCGGTGGTGTCTTAGATCGTTGACGACGACTCCTTGGCATTTCGGCCCGTGACGGCGTACGAAAAGCCGCCTCCGAGCAAGAAGAAACGGAAGAGATAATGAAAGCACGGCGAGAATTCCGACCCGATCGGAAAACGCTTGAGGCGCGGGTCCGGGAACGGTCGCTACGGGATCGCCTTCATGCGGAATAGCCATCGCTTGATGATTTGATCGATGCCAGAGAGTGGGAACCTGACGGCGTGATGACGATGGGAATGTACTTCGAGTGCAGCACGAATTGCAATCGCTCAGGAAGGAACGCCAACGTCTCGGGCCCAGTATCACCGATGTCGCTGATCGCTCCGGTCTTGATCGTGCCGTGGTGAATCGATTGGAGAACGGAAAACAAGCCAACCCGACCGTCGGTACTCAGATGCGCTACGCTGCGTCATTGGGCAAACGATTGGTTTGGGCCTTCAAGGCAGTTGCCGAATCGCCAGTAGGCAACGGGAGAAAAGGCAAACGCACGGCTAAAGCACCGGCGTGACTCGATCATGCCGTGTTCGCGACATCTCAATCAACGCCGCCGCACCGGGTCGCCGAAGGTAAGCGCCTCGATCGTGCCGGTGGGCCAATCGACCATCAGCAACCGCTTGAAATGGTAATCGCCGCCGACGTTGATGCCGCGCGTCGGGCCGAACGTCGTATCGACTGCACGATGGATATGTCCGGAGAACACGAGCGGAATACGATCGGCGTGGCGCTCCAGCAATTCTTCAAGACGGCGGTTGCCCGACAGAGCTTCCCAAAGCAATTCGTCCAGGCCTTGCGCCGGCGCCGCACGCGGAAATGCGATGCCGCGAAATGCTGGATGGTGCGTCATGACAATGACTTTCTCGACTAGTGCAAGGCATTGGACCAACTGCGTTTCGAGATTCACGACGAGCCGCCGGGTGAAGGAAACGTCATCCGTGTCCCAGCGGACGAATCGGCCATCGTTGTGCCTGCCTCGCGAAAACAGCTTGTTGGCGAGATGGAATTCCCAGTTGGGAACCTCCTCTTTCATTCGCTCGATCGACCAGGAATAGTCGTACCAATTCATCGTTCCGACAATGGCGAGCTCGGCGTCGTTCAGAATTAGCGGCGCGGCGTCGAGATAATGATACCCGTGGCGCTGGCACAGATCAGGCAGGTACTGTTCATAGACGCCCAGCGAATTGCCGCGGTGATCGTCGTCAACGACCCAGACATCGTGGTTGCCTGGTACGACCGCCTTGATGCCAGGCAAGGAACTGAACAGGATCAGGCATTCTTCGAAATGCTCGTCGGTCCCGATGTCTCCGCCCAAGAGCAACACATCGGGGGGTTGGGATTGGAGATGGGCAAGGAGTTGGTGCATCGCTTCGTCGCCGAGCCGATTGTGCCCGAAATGCAGGTCCGCGGTGATGGCGATTCGCATGCGTACATTGTACAGGCGGCTAAACACTGCGCAAATACGTCAGTGTCTCGTCGAGACTCACTACGTCGGCAAAGCGGGCTTGGATGTCGAACAGCGTGAACTCGTGGCAGATTTCACTGCGGTCCTGCACGCCTTCGCGAACGATGATCGGCTTGAGATGACATGTCTTGGCGTCCGTCGCGGTCGCTCGGACGCAGGCGCTGGTCGAGCAACCCGTAATGAGCAGCGTGTCGATACTATCGGCCATGAGGTGTCCGGCGAGCGCGGTGCCGGCGAAACCGCTGGCGTATTCTTTGTAAATGAGATACTCGCCCGGCATCGGCTTGATGCGTTCGTCGATGGCGCAGGCGCGTTCGTCCCACTTGCGAAAATTCGGCGAGAAGTCGGCGGCGGACTTTTGCGGCATCTTTATCCAGGGCGGCGACGTCGTGTAGATGACTGGGACTTTCTTGGCCCGCGCGACCGGCAATAGCTGGGCAATGGCGGCGACCGCCGGGTCGAGCCGGGCCGACCCACCCGCGTACGCCGGATCGGTCCAGCCGTAGGCCATGTCGATAACGATAAGGGCTGGCCGCTTGCCGAAACCAAACTTGCCCTGGAAGATGCCTTGCTTTTTGTAGTAGGCCTCAACGTCGGCCATGGCGATGCGGAGATGTTCGAGCGGGGTCATGCGATGTCTCCAAGAATTTGGGCCAGCACGAAGCGCCAACGCGGGACGCTGGGGAGTTCCGGAGCGATGCGATCATTGTTCACGGAAACGACGCACCGGGCAAGAAAAAAATTGCACGTTGCGATTGTCAATGCGCTGGCAGTACGGTATAAAACGATTCCTCGTATCGACGAGAAATTGCACGATCCCCCTTGGCAATCGCACCGACGTTCATAAGCTATTCAGGACAAAAGTGTAACGGGTTATTCAAGATTTCCTAGGCAGTAAAGTCGTTGGTGTCGGAGGTGGTGAGGACCGGTATGGCGATCACAAAAGACCGCAAAACTGAATTGATTGATACCTATCGGCGCAAAGCCAATGATACCGGCTCGCCCGAAGTGCAGATCGCATTGCTCACCGAGCGCATCACGCAATTGACCGAGCATCTGCGCGTGCACAAGAAGGATCACGCGAGCCGGCGTGGCCTGCTGATGATGGTCAGCAAGCGGTCCGGATTGCTCAACTATTTGCGCAACATCGATCGCAACCGCTACCTCGCCGTCGTCAACAAGCTAGGCCTCCGTAAATAGGAGTCAGGAGTCAGCAGTCAGAAATCAAAGGACGCATTCCTCCGATTCTGACCCCTGATTCCTGATCCCTGACTCCTGACTGCTGCCGATACCACATGAGGTATCTTCCGTGCAGGCATGTCGTGTTGAAACGCAAATCGGCGGGCAAACTCTCTATCTCGAAACCGGAAAAATCGCAAAACAGGCACACGGCTCTGTCGTGGTCGCCCTCGGCGAAACCCTCACGCTGACCGCGGCGTGCCAGGGCGCCGCCGACGAGGCCCGCGGCTTCTTCCCGCTCGTCGTCGACTATCGCGAGAAAACCTACTCCGCCGGCAAATTCCCCGGCGGATTCATCAAACGAGAAGGTCGGCCGACCACCAAAGAAATTCTTACTTCGCGCCTCATCGATCGCCCTATCCGTCCCCTTTTCCCTTCGGGTTATTTCAACGAAGTGCAGATCATGACTTCGGCGATGTCGTTCGATCGCGAGAACGATCCGGATGTGTTGTGCATGATCGGCGCCAGCGCCGCGCTGCATGTGTCGCCGATCCCGTTCCTGAAGGTCACCGGCGCTATGCGCGTGGGCCGGGTGAATGGCCAATTCGTCGCAATGCCGACAATTTCGCAGATGGAAGAAAGCGATCTTGATCTGATCGTCGCCGGGACGCGCGACGCCATCACGATGATCGAGGGATTTTCGCGGGAAATGCCGGAAGACGCGATGGTCCAGGCGATCCAGTTCGGACACGAGCAGATTCGCAGCGTGATCGACCTTATCGAATCGCTGCGCGAAAAGGCCGGCCTGCCGACGAAGGACTATCCACCGGCGCCTCCGCAGAATCCGGTCAAGGATTTGCTGAAGCAAAAGTATGGCGCCGAATTCCGCGAACTAAAGCAGACCAAGGGTAAGCTCGCTCGCGCCGACGCCATTCGCGGCCTGCGCGATCGCGTCTTCGATGAACTCGTGCCGGAGACCGGCGACGGACCGTACACGCCGGAGCAGGTGGCACAAGCATTCGATTGGCTTGAAGAGCACACCGTGCGAGCGCTCATTCTCGACGGCAGCCGCATCGATGGCCGCACTGCCAAGGAAATCCGTCCGCTGGCGTGCGAAGTCGGCGTGTTGCCGCGCGTTCACGGGTCAGCCCTGTTCACACGCGGCGAAACGCAAGCACTGGTCACGACCGTGCTCGGCACCGCGGCCGACGAACAGCGCGTCGATGGCCTCGTCGACGAATACGCCAAGCGATTCATGCTCGATTACAATTTCCCGCCGTTCTCCGTCGGTGAATGCAAGCCAATCCGCGGTCCCGGCCGTCGCGAGATCGGCCATGGCGCATTGGCCGAACGCAGCCTGAAGCCGGTCATCCCCAGCCAGGAGAAGTTCCCCTACACGATCCGCCTCGTCTCCGACATCCTCGAGTCCAATGGCTCCTCAAGCATGGCAAGCGTCTGCGGCGGAACGTTGGCCCTCATGGACGCAGGCGTTCCGATCAGCGATCCGGTCGCCGGCATCTCTATCGGACTTGTCAAGGAGCCCAGCGGTTGGATCCTCCTCACCGACATCATGGGCGACGAAGATCACTTCGGAGACATGGACTTCAAAGTCGCAGGCACCATCCGCGGCATCACCGGTATCCAGCTCGACCTCAAAATCGACGGCATCAGCGAAGAAATCATTCGCGCCACCCTCGACCAGGCCAAAGAGGCACGCCGCGAAATCCTCAAGGCCATCGTCATGACCTTGCGTTTTCCGCGCGCCGAGACAAGCAAGCACGCCCCGCGCATGCTGCGGACCAAGATTCACCCGGAAAAGATCGGCTTGCTCATCGGTCCGGGCGGCAAAACCATCCGCGGCATTCAGGAACAGACCGGCGCCAAGATCGACATTCAGGAAGACGGCACCGTCGAGATTGCTCACGCCAGCGCCGAAGGCGCCGAGCAGGCCAAGCTCATCGTCGAATCGCTGTGTGAGGAAGTTCGCATCGGCAAGATTTACGAAGGCCGAGTCACCTCGGTTAAGGACTTCGGCGCGTTCATCGAGATTCTGCCGGGCCGCGACGGACTGTGCCATATCAGCGAACTGGACGACAAGTTCGTCGACCGGGTCGACAGCGTCTGCAAGGTCGGCGACATGATGAAGGTGAAGGTCATCGCTATCGACGATCAGGACCGCGTCAAGCTGTCGCGCAAAGCAGTGCTGCGCGAGCAAAAGGGCGGTGCACCGGCGCCGGCGCCGCAGGGTGAGCGCCCGCAACAGGGCGATCGTCCACCGCGCGGCGATCGTGGGGAACGATCGCAGCGGCCTCCGCAGGATTAACTGAAGAATTAGCAATTGACAATTCGCAATTAGCAATTGCCAATTGGAAGAATCTCGGTCGGCAATTTGCAATTGATAATTGCTAATTGTCAATTGCTAATTTCTTTGGTGACGTCATGTCCACAGCATCACCCCCACAATCCCCCGACGACTATGCCGCGCTCGCCGAGCTCGCGGGCGGCTTTATTCACGAAATCAAGAATCATCTCAACACGCTCAATCTCAACTTGCAACTGCTCGGCGAGGATTTCCAAAACCCGGAAACTCAGCGTGAGCGCCGCGCATTGACTCGCATCCAAAGGCTTCAGGGCGAATGCCAGCGCCTTGTCGATCTGTCCAACGATTTTCTGCAGTTCGCCCGCATCAAGGAGGTGCCGCTCGAGCCGGGCGACTTGCGCAAGCTGATCGAGGAAATGATTGACTTTTTTACGCCGACCGCTCGGGCTGCGAACATCGACATCAAGGCGTTCCTTCCCGCCGACCTGCCGACGTTGCCGCTCAACAGCGAGATGATGCGGCAAGCGCTCTTGAACCTCATGCTCAACGCGGTCCAGGCCATGCCCAACGGCGGCGAACTCACGATCACCGCGACGGTATTGTTAACCGGAAGCGCAAGCGACGGAGCGCGCGATCCGTCGCTCGCGCTTCCGGCTAACGCGCATCGATCGGTCGTCGTGAACATGATCGACACTGGCGTCGGCATCGCTGCGGACGTGTTGCCCAAGATCTTCCGGCCGTTCTTCTCGACCAAGGCGAAATCGGGCGGCTCCGGACTTGGCCTGCCGACCACAAAGAAAATCATCGAAGCCCATCACGGCGCGATCGACGTGCAAAGCGAGCCTGGCAAGGGAACCAAGTTCACGATACGATTGCCTGTGTGACCCCGATGCTCGATTAGCGCCCGCGTCGCGGCCCGCTTTGCCGCGTGCTCTATCCGAGAGAACGAATGAACCGTATTCTTATTGTCTTCGGCTTTCTCTTGATCTCCCTGCCGACCGTCGCGCAGGAAAAAAGTGTGCGCCCCGGCATCAACAAGCCGTTCGAGAATCCGGACGTCAAAGGATTTCTGGAAAAGTTCGAAGTCGAGAGCCGCGAGATCTTCGCCCAGCGAAAAGCGATCGTCGCTGCGTGCAAGATCAAGCCCGGCACGGCAGTCGCCGACATCGGCGCTGGCACCGGGCTGTTCACGCGTCTTTTCGCCAAGGAAGTTGGCGACAAGGGAAAGGTCTACGCCGTCGAAATCTCCAAGGGGTTTCTCGGACACATCGACAAGACGTGCATGGCGCAAGGTATCAAGAATGTCGCGGGCGTGCTCTGCGATCAGACGTCGACTAATCTGCCGGAGCGGTCCATTGACCTGGCGTTCGTCTGCGACACGTATCATCATTTCGAGTTTCCACGCAAAACGCTGCAATCGATCCATCGCGCCCTCAAGCCGGGCGGGCAGTTGATGGTGATCGATTTCAAACGCGTGCAGGGCACGTCGAGCGAATGGGTCATGAACCACGTCCGCGCCGGCCAGGAGGTCCTCTCCGCCGAGATTCGCGACGCGGGCTTCAAGCAGCTCGACGAGATCAAGATGCTCAAGGAGAATTACTTTTTGCGCTTCGAGCGACTGGAACCGGCGGCCAAAGAAAAGAAATAACCCGTTCGCCGCTGGCGGCTTCGCGCTCGCATGGCGTCGCGCGATCGCGAAGCCGCAAGCGGCAACTCAGAGAGCTTCAGGTATGAACCCCCTCGCGAATCTGCACGGAAAGATCATGCCGCTGGACGAACTACGAATCTCCGCGCTCGATCGCGGCTTCATCTTCGGCGACGCTGTCTATGAAGTACTGCGCGTCTATCAGGGCAAGCCGTGGTTGGAGGACGAGCACTTCGATCGCTTCACGCGCGGCCTTAGTGAACTGCGAATCACCGGTGTCGACATGCCGCGGATGCGTCGGCGTATGCACGAGACGATCAAGGCCGGCGGGTTCACCGAGGCGATGGCGTATTTGCAAGTCACGCGTGGTTCGGCGCCGCGCAAGCATGCGTTTCCGAAGGACGCCGTCCCGCTCGAACTACTGTGGATTCAGGAGTACGCCGACACGTATCGGCCGTTGTGCCAAACGGGTTGCTCGGTCATCACGCATCCGGACTTGCGCTGGCATCGGGCCGACATCAAGACGACGAACCTGCTGGGCAACGTCCTCGCCAATCAGGCGGCTACCGAGGCGGGGTGTGCCGAGGCGATTTTGTATCTGCCCGACGGCACGCTGACCGAGGCGTCGCATTCGAGCTTCTTCGCTATCAAGAACGGGCAACTGCACACGACGCCGCTGAAGGCCAACGTGCTCCCCAGCATTACACGCAACTACGTCGTCAAGCTATGCGCCCAGGCGAACATCGAAGTCGTCGAACGCATGTTGCATCGGCGCGAACTGGATGAAGCGGACGAGTTGTTCCTGGTCGGCACGACGTGCGAGGTGTTGCCGATCATTCAAGTCGATGGACGAGTGGTGAAGTCGGGGAAGCCGGGCCCGCTGACCCGGCGCTTGCAGGCGGTGTACACGGAGAACGTGCAGGCGTTTTTGCGTAAATGATCCGAGCGCGCAGCGCAAGCAAATGCGGCACTTGCTTGCGCTGTGTGCTCTCGGAGATTCCATGAGCGAGTTGATCGTCAGCGTCTCAGGAATTCGCGGCATCATTGGCAGCGGCCTTTCGCCGTCCGTGGCTTTGGCGTTTGCTCAGGCTCTCGGCACGTACCTCAAGGGCAGGCCAGTGGTGTTGTCGCGCGATTCGCGGCCCAGCGGGATGATGCTGCGCCACGCCGTTATTGCCGGGCTGACATCGTGCGGGTGCGAGATTCATGATCTTGGCATCGTGCCTACGCCGACCTGCGGACTGGCCGTCCGCCAACTCGGCGCGGCGGGCGGCATTCAGATCACGGCGAGCCATAATCCGGCCCCGTGGAACGGACTGAAACTTTTCGGTCCCGACGGCGCCGTCCTGTCGCCCGAACAAGGAAAGATCGTCAAGCAAATCTTTGATACAGCATCGTTTGCACTGGTCGGGCATGAAAAAATCGGCTTCGTTCGTGAGAATCATCAAGCCGAGGATGCCCACCGCGAACGTGTACTTCAACTCGTTGATGTTACGCGCATTCGCGCCCGCGGTTTTCGGGTTCTGCTCGATGCCAACGGCGGCGCCGGTGGACCACTCGGCAAGGCGCTGATGGATTCGCTGCAAGCCGAAGCTGTCATGCACGGCGGCAATCCTGACGGCGACTTCACGCATCCCCCGGAGCCGCTCGAAGATAATCTGACTGCCCTGTTGCCCTTGGTGTCGCAATATCAAGTCAGCGCCGGCTTCGTGCTCGATCCCGATTCGGATCGCCTGGCGATCATCGATGAGACGGGCCGATACATCGGCGAAGAGCTCACATTTGCACTGGCGGCCCTGTGCCGGCTTAAACAGAAAGCGGGGCCGATCGTCATCAACATGTCGAGTTCGCGCATCAGCGAAGACATCGCGAAGAAGTTCGCCGTCGTTTGTCATCGCTCGGCGGTCGGCGAGGCCAACGTCGTCGCCAAGATGCGCGAGGTCGATGCCGTGTTGGGAGGCGAAGGCAACGGCGGCGTTATCGACCCGCGCGTCGGCTGGGTCCGCGATCCATTCATCGGCATGGGCATGGTGCTGCAACTTCTGGCCGACACCGGAAAGACGCTGTCTCAGATCATCGCCGAGTTGCCTCATTATGCAATCGTCAAAGACAAGTACGAGGTGTCGCCCGATCGGTTGCCCGGCCTCTTCGCGAAGCTCGAACAAAGCTGGCCGGATGCGAAGGTCAATCGGCTCGACGGGCTGCGGCTCGATTGGGCGGACCGCTGGGTCCACGTGCGATCCAGCAACACCGAACCGATCGTCCGAGTGATTGCCGAGGCGCCACAGTCGGCGGATGCGAAAAAGCTGTGTGCGGAAGTGGGCGCGATGCTGTAGCGTGACGCGTCAATCGGCCTCATGGCGCCGCGCGAACGCTAAACGAATAGCGCGCGGTGCTGGCGAAGATCGGCGAGCACGCCAGCGATTTCGTCGTCGGCAATCGATTGAAAACCGCCGCGCTCGTGCTTCGTGGCGATCACGCAAGCATCGAGGCTCGCCCACACCGTCAGGTGCGGCTTGTTGAGTGACGGCGGATAGTCGCACAATCGGAAATCGAATCCCATCATCGTGCGCAAGGCCTCGATCTGAATTCGCACGCGATCCGACTTGTCGAGGTACTCCAGCGTTACCACCTCGATGCGAGGTTCTTTATCGCGAGGAGAATAGATCAGTTTCACGACCTCACGCGTCATGGAGGTGCGTAGGTCTTTGCCGGCTGAGGTTGTGGCACTCGGATCGCTTGTCGGCTTGCCGCTCATCGGGCAAATCTTGCGCAGTTCGGAGGCGCCGTAATGGGGCACGAACGTCCGCAGCGCTCCGACGATCTTGACGTCGACGATCTGCAAACAGGTCGGACATGTCGCCGCCGTACCGACGATGAGACGCTGCTCGGTTTCGGTGACGCCGAAACGCTGCACGGCGCCGACGAAACCGACGTCATTGCCGCAGTGCGAGCAGACGAGCATGCGGCCCAGGACTTGTTCCTGGTCCAGGGTTTGCCCACAGTGCGGACAGAAATCGAACACGGAACAGCTCTCCCACGCAGCGCATCGAGCGCGAAACCGCCGAGGAAGTTTTTTAGACGCCGCGACGGGACACGTTTCCCAACGAACTGATGTCTTGGGTACCATCATGGTAGCCGTTTTCGACGGATGGGCAAATCTAGCGAAATTACAGCCTCCACCTATAATAACTTGCCTACTCAACCTTTCGCGCGCGACGACCGGGCCAGGGGATCCACCGTGGTTGAATACCGCACGTTTCGCAACACCGATCCACCCCGGCTCGTTGCCGTCTGGAATGACGCCTTTACCCAGCGCGGCGCCCCTCGCCTCAGTAACAACACCCTCATCGAACGCTACGTTTTTGCAAAATCGATCTTTGACCGCAAGGGACTTTTCGTCGCGGAATCCAACGGCGTGGTCGTCGGTTTTGCTCATGCCGGCATGTCGCGCAACCCGTTCAGCACGCAAGCAGTCGGCACGACCTGCCTGATCGGGGTTCGTCCCGCTCATCAACGGCAAGGCATCGGCGGTGAACTGTTGAAACGCTGCGAGCAGTATTTGCGAGATCAGGGAGCAGAGCAGCTTACCGCCGGCGGGCATTGGCCCAACAATCCGTTCTACATGGGGCTCTACGGGGGGTGCGATTCGCCTGGGTTTCTCAAGAGCGCCGCCGCCGCCGAGCCGTTCTTCACCAAGCATGGCTATCGCGTCGATCTCAGCGTCCAGGTGCTGCAGCGCAAGCTCGATCAGCCGATGAAGATGTTCGACGCCCGGTTCTTGCCCCTGCGCAATCGCTTCGACATGCAGTTCGGCACGCCGCGTCGGCTTCTGAGTTCCTGGCACGAATTCATTCACGGCTACCTCGATCCGTTGCAGTTCATCCTCAACGATCGCCAAACTGGGTCGTGGGTCGCGCGCACGCTGGTCTGGGAGATGGAGGCGTTTTCGATTCACTGGCGTCGGCCAACGGTCGGCATCTTCGACTTCGAAGTGAACCCTCCCTATCGCGGCCAGGCCGTTGGCCGCTACTTTCTCTCGCTGATCATGAAGTACATTCAGGACCAGTTTTTCACGCTGGTCGAGATTCAACTGGATGAGAACAACGAGGCCGGCCGGCGATTTTTGCGCAGCCTGGATTTCGAGCAGGTCGACACGGGCCAGGTGTTCGTGAAGTCCATTCAATAAGCATTATGATTATTCTGACCCACGATTAGCGTGTTCAGAGCGCGATCCGAGCGCTAAACGGGGAAGGAAAAAGATAGGATTCCCATGCCAACCTACGATGCCATCATCATCGGCGGCGGACACAACGGCCTCGTCACCGCGTGCTATCTTGCCAAGGCGGGATGGAAGGTGCTTGTGCTCGAACGCCGTTATCTTGTCGGCGGCGCTTGCGTCACGGAGGAGAACACATTTCCGGGCTACAAGGTTTCGACCTGTGCGTACGTCAATAGCTTGTTCAGTCCCCAGATCATCAAAGATCTGCGCATGCACGAGTACGGCTTTGAACTGGTCGAGCGGAATCCGTCCTCGTTTACCCCGTTCCTGGATGGCCGACACCTATTCATGGGTCCCGACAGCAAGATGAACCTGAAACAGATCGCCAAGTTCTCGACGAAAGACGCGGAGAACTATCCGAAGTACGAACAAATGCTGGAGCGGGTGGCTTCGGTCATCGAGCCGACGCTGTCGATCACGCCACCCGATGTGCTTAATCCGGGCATCGGCGGCGCGTGGACGCTGTTCAGTCTGGGGAACTCCATGCGCGGCCTCGGCACGAATCTTAGCGAGGCGATGGAAGTGCTCACCGGCTCGGCGCGCACGATCCTCGATCGCTGGTTCGAGTCGGAAGAGTTCAAGGCGACGCTGGCGACCGACGCCATCATCGGCGCTTTCGCCTCGCCGTCAATGCCCGGAACCGCGTATGTGCTATTCCACCACGTCATGGGCGAGACCAACGGCAAGAAAGGGGTCTGGGCCTACGTGCGCGGCGGCATGGGAGGGATTTCCAACGCGCTCGCCAAGGCCGCCAAGGACATGGGCGTCGATATCCGCTGTAATGCCGAGGTCGCGAAGATCGTCGTCCGCGATGGCTATGCCGTCGGCGTCGTTCTGGCGAGCGGTGAGGAGTTCGAAGGAACCAAGATCGCCAGCGGCGTCGATCCGCACTGGACATTCGAGAAGTTCCTCGATCCCAAAGACCTGCCGCCCGATTTTTTGGCCGCCATCAAGCGGATCGGCTACGAGAGCGCATCGCTCAAAATCAACCTGGCGCTGTCGGCGCCGCCCAACTTCACCGCGCTCCCGTCCAACGGCGTGGGGCCGCAACATCACGGGACAATGCACTTCTGCCCCGATCAAGATTTCATCGAGCGCGGCTACGACGACGCCAAGTACGGCATTCCGTCGCGTGATCCAATCGTCGAGATGACCATGCCGAGCGCTCTCGACAATACCGTGGCGCCTGAAGGAAAGCACCTGGCGTCGATGTTTGTGCAGTACGCACCGTACAAGCTCAAGGAAGGGACCTGGGACGAAGAGCGCAAGAACAAGTTCGCCGACCGTTGTTTCGACATCGTCGAGCAATATGCTCCCGGCTTCAAGGCGTCAGTCATCGATAGACAGATCGTGTCGCCGGTCGATCTGGAGAAGACCTTTGGCCTGACCGGAGGCAACATTTTTCAGGGCGCCATGCATCTGCACCAGCTGTTCCTGATGCGCCCGGTCGTCGGCTACGCCAACTACCGCACGCCCATCCGCAACCTTTTCCTGTGCGGTAGCGCGGCACACCCGGGCGGCGGCGTCATGGGCATTGCCGGCTACAACGCCGCACGCGAAATGCAAAAGTGGTGGTAACCATCAGAACCTGAAGCGTTAGCAAAGGAAACTCTCCATGGCCTCACTGCCCTTCAAGAGCCTCGTCAACAAACTCAATCCCACGTGCCAGGAAGCGCTCGGCCAGGCTGCCACGTTGTGCGTGACGCGCACTAACTATGAAGTCGAAATCGAGCACTTCCTCCTCAAGCTCATGGAGCCGCTCACTGGCGACATGCGCCGCGTTCTTAAGCAATACGACGTAGACGTCGGCGCCCTGCAGCGTGAATTGACGCGTGCCCTGGACAAGCTCAAGACTGGCAGCGGCCGTGACACGATGCAGTTTTCACTCGATCTGCATCACTGGATTCGCGAAGCGTGGGTGCTCGCGTCCCTCAAATATCAGTCCAACCGGATTCGATCCGGCCATCTGCTTGCCGCTGTTCTATCCGACGAGGCGTTGTCGCGCAGCTTGCTCGACAGTTGCCCGGTGCTCAAGATGCTGCCGAGCGATCGCGTGGCCCAGGAGTTGCCGGTCGTGATTGCGGGAACCAGCGAAGACCAGTTCGACGTCCCCGACGCGCCGTCGGCAAGCGGAGGCGAATCGGCCGGTCGCCCCGCGGGCAGTGGCCAAACGCCGGCGCTCGATCTCTATACGCTCAACCTCACCGAGCGCGCGCGCAAAGGGGAGATCGACCCCGTTATTGGCCGCGATTTTGAAATCCGCCAGGTGATCGACATTCTCACCCGGCGGCGGCAGAACAATCCGATTCTGACAGGCGAAGCGGGTGTCGGCAAGACGGCGGTCGTCGAAGGATTTGCCTTGCAGGTCGCCGCCGGCGAGGTGCCGCCGCCGTTGCGAAATGTGATTGTTCGCACGCTCGATCTCGGCTTGCTTCAGGCCGGCGCCGGTGTCAAGGGCGAGTTCGAGAATCGCCTCAAAACGGTCATCGCCGAGGTCAAGGCGTCGCCGCAGCCGATCATTCTGTTTATTGACGAAGCGCACACCATGATCGGCGCCGGTGGGTCGGCGGGGCAGAACGACGCCGCCAACTTGCTCAAGCCGGCGCTCGCCCGCGGCGAGTTGCGCACGATTGCGGCCACCACATGGAACGAGTACAAGAAATACTTCGAGACCGACGCGGCTCTCAAACGTCGTTTTCAGGTCGTCAAGGTCGACGAGCCCGACATCCCCAGGGCGATCGCCATGATGCGCGGCATCGCCAACACGATGGAAACGCACCATAACGTGCGCATCCTGGACGAAGCGGTGGAAGAATCGGTCAAGCTCTCGCATCGCTACATCACCGATCGGCAACTGCCGGACAAATCGGTCAGCTTGCTCGATACGGCTTGCGCTCGGGTGGCCCTGAGTCAGGCCGCGATCCCACCGGCGATCCAGGACTGCCGCCGCGATCTGGAGCGCCTTGATGTCGAGCTGGCGGTGCTGCAGCGCGAGTCGTCGCTGGGCGCCAATCATGATCAGCGCGTCAGTGAAATTCGCGAGAAAAAGCAGAAAGTTGTGGAACGTCTTGCGGCCCTGGAGAAACGCTGGGATGAAGAGAAAAAGCTGGCCGACGGGATTCACAAGCTCACTGCGAAGCTCGATGCCCATCGCACGGCGACCTCGGAGCCCGAAGCATCAGCGAGGGATGGGGCGAAACCCGCCGCAAACGCTCCGGGCTCTGGATCGAAACGCTTGACGCCGGATGAAGAGAGGGCGGCCCGCGAGGAGCTGGCGACGCTGGAAAAGCAGCTTGTGAAGGTCCAGGGTGAGGAGCCGCTCGTTCTGCCGGTCGTCAGTGGCCAGGCCATCGCGGCGGTCGTGTCGGGCTGGACGGGCATTCCGCTGGGCAAGATGGTGCGCGACGAAATCCAGGCCGTGCTCTCGCTCAAGGAACGCCTGGAAGAACGCGTCATCGGCCAATCGCACGCCCTCGACGCCATTGCCCAGCGCATTCGCACTTCGCGGGCCAACCTCACCGATCCGCGCCGGCCCATCGGCGTCTTCATGCTCGTCGGGCCCTCCGGCGTGGGCAAAACGGAGACTGCCGTTTCCCTGGCCGAGATCCTCTTCGGCGGCGATCGCAACATGGTCGTCATCAACATGTCCGAATACAAGGAAGACCACAAGATTTCCCGCCTCACCGGTTCGGCGCCGGGCTACGTCGGCTACGGCGAAGGCGGCGTCCTTACCGAGGCCGTCCGTCGCAAGCCGTACAGCGTCGTCTTGCTCGATGAGGTCGAGAAGGCGAACGTTGCCGTGCAGGAAATTTTCTACCAGGTCTTCGACAAAGGGATGTTGCAGGACGACAAGGGAAACGAAATCAACTTCAAGAATACGATCATCCTGTTGACGTCCAATGTCGGCACTGACACCATCATGAAGCTATGCGCCGATCCCGAAACGCGGCCCGATCCGGAGCCGCTCGCCCAGGCGTTGCGTCCCGACTTGCTCAAAGTGTTCAAGCCGGCTCTCTTGGGCCGCATCTCGGTGATTCCCTATTACCCGCTCGACGATGCCATGTTGAAGAGCATCATTCGCCTTCAGCTCAAGAAGATCGGCGATCGCCTGCGCGAGAATCATCGAGCGACGTTCACGTACGACGAGACGCTCCTCTCGACGATCTCAGGCCGTTGTAAGGAAGTGGAGAGCGGCGCACGAAACGTAGATCACATTCTGAGCGGCACGTTGTTGCCGGAACTTTCGAGCGCCATCTTGACGCGCACGGTGGATGGACGTCCGACCAAGGCAGTTCATGTCTCGGCGTCGGCGGAAGGAAAGTTCGCCTATCGAATCGAGTGACGTTTCGCCTTGCCTGCACGAGGCGGGTGGATTTGGCACGAGCGCCCGCCCGCGTCTACGATGTGGGGCAAGGCTACTTTTTCGGCGCGAGATTGAGCGAAGCGGAGTTGATGCAGTAGCGCAGCCCCGTCGGGGGCGGGCCGTCCTCGAAAACATGCCCCAAATGGGCGTCGCAGCGACTGCATATCACTTCCACGCGCTGCATGAAAAGGCTGCTGTCGGCAACCAGCGAGACGTGGTCATCGTCGATCGGCTTCCAGAAGCTCGGCCAACCGCTGCCCGAATCGTACTTCGTATCGGAGTCGAAGAGGGGTTGCCCGCAACAAACGCAGGTGAAGATGCCACGGTCCTTGGAGTGGGCGTATTTTCCCGTGAAAGCGCGCTCGGTGCCTTTCTGACGTGTGACGTGATATTGCTCCGGCGTTAGAATCTGACGCCATTCGTCATCGGTTTTTTCAATGCGCTCGCCCATCGGAGTGCCTTTTCGTTCGCGAAGGGCGCCGCCGGATCGGGAAACCGCGAGAACGGCAGCCAGCGTGGCGACGACAATGCCCACAAGAATGAAAGCCGCCGTCTTCATCGGATTGTGCCACGAAGAGGACTACTTGAACCCCTTCTGCGCCGCCGGTGCAGGCAGCGGCGCCCGAATGTTGAGGATTCGCTGCAGTTCGCCGTAGAGCGCACGCAAGTCCTGCTCTTTCTTCGAGTCCTTCATGATATCGAGCCGGGCCTTGGCGAACGCGACCTCGGCGTAATCTTCTTTGGCCTCCTTGCTGTCCTCCTTGGATTTGCCATATTCCTTGACGATTTCATCGTAGGCTGAGGCGGCATCCTTCAGGAACTTGCGATCCTGAACCGCCAGCGTTTCGAGTGCGACGGCCTTGCCCAGCATTGCCTGAAGGCGGAACATGGGAGAGCTGTCGTCTTTGCAGAGATCGGCAATCTTGTCGTACTCCTGCGCGGCCGCTTGAATAAAGGTGATTGCCTTGGCGTTTTCCAAGGGGTTGCCCAGGGCTTTGATGCCGCCGTCCCAATAGATGAGCCAGGCAAATTGCAACCGCGCGGCCTTGCCGGCGGCCGACTCTTCATCCTTGGCAATCTGCCTGATGGCCGCTTCCGATCCATCGTACAGCAGCATCCACTGCAGCGAGGTCTCGGTGGTCCGGTTGACGTACCAGCGCCAACCGATCCAAACGGCGATGAGAATGCCGACGGCGACCAGAGCCGCCGTGAGGAACGTGCTGCCGGGAACCTCCTTGCCCTTTTCAACGACCTGGCCCATCTTGTCGGCCAGGACGTTGGTCTCCAACTCTTTGCGTTCTTCCGCCTTCATGTGCGGCACGCTCCTTAATGATCGAAATAGAATCCTGCCAGGAAATCTTAGGTACGCCGTGCAGCGCGGTCAAGTATCACGCTCAACCGGCAGCGATGCGCGTTTCACTTGGATGTAGAGCTTGGCCGGCGGCTCGGCAAAGTAACGCAACAGGGCAGGGCAGAGCCAACCCTCCATGCCCTTCTCGTTCCAGCGATAAACGTTGCCGCCCCCTTCGACATGAACCCAATCCAGCACGATCTGGGCATCGGGAAAGTAACCGGCCGAGAAGACGGCGACGAACCCCTTCTCCGCATTCGGAAGATGCGCCGTCGCTCTGTCGATCATCCGATCTGCCCCGCCGACGAAAGGCTCCTTGACCAACCCCACGCCGGCATCGTCGAACACCCACAGCCCTTCCCATTTGTAGGGCTTGATGACAAAGATTGAGTTGTTCATCCGAACACCTCCAACGTCATTCTACGCCTGCGCTGAACGCTGAAAGGAAACGACGGCAAAACGCGCGAATCTCGCCGGCAGCCGATCGATGCGGTCGAATGCCGTACGTTAAGCTCAGTCGCCTTCGCGGGGCCCCCCTATGCTTCTTTCGCCACGCTCTGAGCTGATCCGTGTTTTTGCCTCAGTTTTTGGTTTTTCTTGATGCCGTGGAGGATTTCAATGACGGCGGACGAACTTTCCTCAGCTGTCGGCACCGCGGCGGCGCATGAATTCGCCAGCGCCTTGGGCCGCATCAAGCATTGTCTTGGGCAGCTGACCGGTGAGCAGGTTTGGCATCGGTCGCAGCCGAACTTGAACAGCATCGGCAACCTGATCCTGCATCTGTGCGGGAACGTTCGGCAGTGGATCGTCGCTGGCATCGGCGGCGCGGCCGACACGCGCGATCGCCCCGCCGAATTTGCCGAGCAAGGCCCGATCCCGAAGGCGGAATTGATCCAGCGCCTTGAATCGGTCATCGCCGATGCGACGCGAGCTCTGACCGGTGTTATCGCGAAACAGCTCATGGAAACGCGGCGCATCCAGGGCTTCGAAGTCACCGGTTTGGCCGCCATCTTCGACAGCGTACCGCATTTCCGCGGCCATACCCAAGAGATTATCCACATCACGCGGATGCTGTTGGGTGACGCGTACAGGTTCGCCTGGACGCCGACGACGCCTGAGGAAGGGATTGACTGTCGCGAACGGCGCCGGTTAGGTTAACTCTGACACGGCATGCAGCCTTCCTTTGTCAGAATGGGTGATTCGCCTGCACCAACCCGCCGCGTAAGCGAGGGCACGCTCGCTTACGCGGCGGGTTAGTGCAGTAGGTTCACGCCGTGAGAATTAGCAACCGGCAGTGCGATGCGCGCCAAGTTTGGAGCAACCATGAAAAAACTCCATACTCTGGCCCTTGCCATCGCTGCGAGCTTGGTGGCCTCGTTCAGCTTGCGGCAAGAAAAGAAAGCCACGCCGGCTACCCGTTTGGGTGGGGCCTGTCCTGCAAGCAACTCTTCGAGAAGAACAAGATCGGCCCCGACCGGTTGAGAACGGACTGGATCAAGAGAGCCCATACCCCGCCCACGACTGAAGCGGGTGCGGGCGCCGACCTCAGCTCTCCCTTCCTTTTTCAAAAAAACCGGATATTTTTGGGATCATCGCTACGTTCCAAAAAGGACCACGCTATAATTATTTAGTGTTTACTAACTTAACTGGCCGCTTGGCGGCAGCGCCGAGCGCGGTGGTGTCACGACGCTGTCAATCACGAGGATAACTTGAATGGGCGTTTTGCCCGACCAAGCTCAGAAAACTGAACCTGCGCTTGAGAAGCGCATGAGTCCGTTTTCGAGCTTTGCGATTTCGATGTCGACGATCTGCATTCTCGCCGGCGGCATCACGTCGTTTTCCGTTGGATTCTGCAGCGTCGGCGGAGCAGCGATTGGCATCGGTTGGCCGATCGAGCTGATCTTTGCTCTGATCGTCGCGGCTACGATGGGGCAACTCGCCTCGGCCTTTCCCACCGCCGGCGGAACGTACCACTGGTCGTATACCCTGGGCGGTCGCGGCTGGGGGTGGATCACGGCTTGCATGAGTCTGGCCGGGTTGATCACGGCTCTCGCCGCTGTCAATGTCGGATTGTGCCGGTTCGTCATCGGCGCCTGGAGTCGCATGGGTGAGTATGATCCGGACCACGTCTATCCGTGGGTACAGCACGGTGCCGTGATCGCAATGACCTTGGTCCAGGCCTACATCAATCACCGCGGCATCCGATTGACGAGCATATTGAACGATTTCAGCGGCTACTGGATCATGGCGGTCGGCGTCGTGCTCACGGCCACCATGTTGATCTGCGGATTTCAACGAGGCTTGGATTTTCATCGCCTTATCGATTTCAGGAATTACGGTGGCCCGGCGGGGGGGGTGTTTTTGACGCAACGGAGAACGTTTTTTGGCTATTCGCGCTGGGGTTATTGCTTCCGGCATATACGTTGACCGGTTTCGACGCGGCGGCGCAGACGTCGGAGGAGACCAACGATGCGGCGAACGTGGTGCCGCGCGGGATTGTGCAGGCGGTGTTGGTGTCCGGATTGGCGGGCTGGGTCATGCTTGTTTCAATCGTGTTGGCGGCGCCAGACATGGATGACGCCGCCAGCAAAGGGCTGCAGAGCTTTTTCCGAATCGTCCGCGAGGGAACGCCTTACTGGACGCATTTTCCTATGTACCTTGGCCTTGGCGTCGGACAGTTTCTTTGCGGACTGGCCATCTTGACGTCGGTATCCCGGATGGCCTTCGCCTTCGCGAGGGACGGAGGATTGCCGTTCTCCGAGTACCTTAGCCGAATCAGTCCAACAAGCCACACGCCGTCGGTGGCGATCTGGTCCGTCGCCGTGGCGTCTGTGGCGTGTGCCCTGATCAGGTATGAGGCCATCGCCTCGGCTTGTGCTGTGTTCCTGTACCTTTCCTATACGATGCCGATTTCCGCCGGGCTTCTCGCGCATGGCCGTACCTGGACGCGCATGGGTCCCTGGGAACTGGGCGGCTCCTTTCGGCCCCTCGCAGCCTTGAGTCTTCTCGGCTGCATCGTCTTAGTCTTCATCGGTATGCAACCGCCGAATCAAAAGGCGCAGTGGGTCGTCGGCGGAAGCGTGGTGGTGCTGCTCGTGCTCTGGTTCGCCTACAAACGCACCCATTTCCCTGGACCATCGGAAGAGATTCTTCTTCAATTGCGACTCAGCCAGGCCGAGGACAGCAACGAGCAGCCAAAGCGTGAGTGATTGAGGCCGGGGGGCCGTACTCGGACCCCGGCATACTGGCGATTGTCGAGATTTCGGGGTCGGATTACCGACCCCTGCCACGAAAGGCGCTGACAACGGGAGTACCGGTACCATCACGAACCCAACTGGAGGTAAACATGGAATTCGAAAAAGGCGGATTATGGCGCAACTGAGCGGGCAACCAATCTTGCATCGCCCGCTACAAGGCTTCGCCCACGACCGAGGACCAACTGTGCGAAATGGTCGCAGAGGCCGAACGCCGCGATCTCAACGTTCGCGTCGCAGGTTCCGGCCACAGTTTCACGCCGGTCGTCGGCACGGGCGGCTTACTGTTGTCCTTGGCGCAGATGAGCGGAGTCCGATCGGTCAACGCGGCAAAAAAACAAGTCACCGTGGCCGCCGGGACGCGCATTCATGACCTTGGAGTGGCCTTGAAGGGACTTGGATTCTCCCTCATCAATCAAGGCGACATCGACGCACAGGCCGTGGCAGGCGCGTTCATCACCGGCACGCATGGCACCGGCATCAAGTTGCCCTGCCTGGCAACATCGATTGCTGGCATGCGCCTGGTGAAAGCCGACGGCAGTGTCCACGTCGTCGACGGAGGGAACCAAGAACTATTGCATGCCGCCCAGGTGTCGATCGGCACGCTGGGCGTCATCTCCGAGTTGACGCTTCAAGTTAGGGACGCCTACAACCTGCATGAGCATGTATGGCGCGACGACTTCGAGACGTGCATGCAACGGCATGACGAACTCGCCGCGACGCATCGGCATTTCGGCTTCTTTTGGTGTCCCACGCCGCAAAGCCGCCATATGTATTGCATCGCGGACACAGCCGACGCGCCGCGCAGCACAACCAAAAAAACCGCGGACGTGTGCGAGATGAAAGTGATGGATATCTCCGACAAGCCCGCCATGGACACTCCGTTCGAGAAGATCGCTTACTCCTCGGAGATCTACCCCATGGTATACGTGCCGAATTTCCACGAATTGGAATATGCCGTCCCCGTGCAGCATGGCAAGGAAGCCCTCCGTGCGGTGCGTGAGTTGATGCTGACCAAGCACACCAACTGCATCTACCCCGTCGAATACCGCTTCACAGCAGGCGACCCGGCCTGGCTCAGCCCCTTTCATCACCAGGACAGCATCGCTCTCTCGGTATCCGGTCAGCCTGGCTTAGATTACTGGGATTACCTGCGCGATGTGGATGCCATACTGCGCCGTTACGGTTCGCGGCCGCACTGGGGGAAAATGCACTTTCTTGATACCGACGACGTGACCGCACTGTACCCCCGTGCCAACGATTTTCGCGCGCTTCGCAAGAAGTTCGACCCCAAGGGTCGGTTCCTCAACGACCACATGCGCATGCTGCTTGGATGAACTTCTCTCCTCTCCCCCCGGCCATCTCTGTTCTTGATCGTTCGCTGCGATTGCAGGCCGGGGGCAGAGGAGGGGCTGATTCGCCACGATTCTGACGACGTCTACAAGATTCGTCCGAGTCGTAAACCTGGCCTCAATTCGTGCGTTTTTCGCTCGCCGTTCCACGTGCTATCAGCATAAATCACTCTATCGACCGAATATCGTCATCGTTTTTCCAAGGAACCTCGTCATGCAATTCACGCGCGCAGTGCGTCCGATCTCATTGCTTATCCTCGTTGCTGCCACCGTCGTCGTTGCACCCGCCGCCGCCCAAGAACACCGCAACGGCGTCGTCGTCGCGGTCTCTGCTCCGGGGGCCGAGGCGGGGCTGGCGATTCTGAAGCAAGGAGGCAACGCCGTCGATGCCGCGATCACCACCGCCTTCGCGATGGCGGTGACGCATCCTGCCGCAGGGAACATCGGCGGCGGCGGGTTCATGGTCGTGCATCCGGCCAAGGGCGAGCCTGTCGTCATCGAATATCGCGAAACCGCGCCGGCGGCGGCGACCAAGACCATGTTCAAGAAAGGCGAGTCCCCGTACACTCATCGCGTCGTCGGCGTTCCCGGCACCGTGCGCGGCATGGCGCTGGCGCATCAGAAGTTCGGCAAGCTCCCTTGGAAGACGCTTGTGCTGCCGGCCGTCGAGTTGGCGGAGAAGGGGTACCTTCTTGACAAGCACCATGCCAACTCGCTCAACAACATTTTGGCGGCATCGAAAGCGTTTCCCGAGTTTCAACGCGTGTTCGCCAGGCCGGACAAGACGGCGTGGAAACCGGGCGACCGCCACGTGCAGCCCGATCTGGCGAACACACTACGGTTGATCGCCGACAAGGGGCCGGACGCGTTTTACACCGGCGCGATCGCCGACCAGATCGTCGCGGAAATGAAAGCTGGCGGCGGGCTCATCACCAAGGACGATCTTGCCGGGTACAAGGCCATGGAGCGTCAGCCAATCCGCGGGATGTATCGCGGTTACGACGTCATCGGTCCGCCGCCTCCCAGCTCCGGCGGCACGTGCCTCGTGCAAATGCTCAACACGCTCGAGAACTTCGACCTGAAGAAGTACGACCGATATTCGCCGCAGACGTTGCACCTGATGACCGAGGCCATGCGCCGCGCCTACTACGATCGCGCCCGCTACCTCGGCGATCCCGGCTTCACCAAGATTCCCACGCATCTGACGACCAAGGAGTACGCCCGCGATTTGGCCAAGAGCATCGATCTGAGCAAGGCGACGCGGAGCGATGCGTTCAAGGACATCCCGCTTGCCCCGGAAGGGGACAGCACGACGCATTTCTCGGTGATCGACAAGGACGGTTTCGCCGTGTCGAATACGTACACGCTCGAACATGGCTACGGCTCGCGCATCGTCGTCAAGGGCGCGGGCTTTCTGCTCAACAACGAGATGACCGACTTCAACTGGCGGCCCGGCGTCACCAACCGCGCCGGCGCCATCGGCACCGAGCCGAACACGATCGCTCCCGGCAAACGCATGCTCAGCTCGCAGACGCCGACGATCCTGGCCAAGAACGGCAAGGTCGTCCTCGTCACCGGCAGCCCCGGCGGGCGAACGATCATCAACACGGTGCTGAACGTGGTCGTCAATGTCGTCGATTACGAAATGCCGATCCAGCAAGCGGTCGACGCGCCGCGGATGCATCATCAGTGGTTCCCGGACGAGCTGAAATTCGAAGGAACAAAGCAACACGCTCAGACGGTGGCTCAGCTCAAGGCAATGGGGCACTCCGTGTCCTTTTCTCGCCAAGGGGATGCCCACTCGATCTGGGTCAACCCGAAAACCGGCGGCTTCATCGGCGCCGCGGACAAGCGTCTGAGCGGCAAGGTGGCGGGGTATTGACCAGAATCGTTTTGCGCCCGCGCGGCGTCACGCGAGCGCTAAGGCGAGCGGCAGGACTTGATTTACCCCCCTCTCCCTCCGGGAGAGGGGTTGGGGGTGAGGGCAAATCACGGGGAACTGCAGGTCTCACCCTCACCCCCGGCCCCTCTCCCGGAGGGAGAGGGGAGAAAAAGACTTGCCGCATGCCTTAGCGCCCGCGCGGGGCAATGCGAGCGCTAAACGAAGACAGCCGATTCACCAGTGCATCACGAACCCGCCATCGACGTTGACGCACTGCCCGGTGATGTTGCGGCCGTGCGTTGACGCCAAATAGACCGCCATCGCGGCCATTTCTTCGGGCGTCTGCCAGGAGCCGAGCGGGACGACTTTGCGAATCTTCTCGGCTGCCCAATCGTCGTAGGATTGCTTGCAGTCATCCGGCTGACGGCGATTCCACGCGGCCCAGATCGATTGATTGAGTTCCGTCTTAACCATGCCGGGGCAGAGGGCGTTGACGCGGACGTGATAGGGCGCGAGGTCCTTGGCAGCGCACTGCATGAAGTTGATAAGCGCCGCTTTCGACGCACTGTACGGCGGATCGGTCTGCGAGCCGATCTGCCCGGCGACCGATGCGATCAGCAGCATCGAGCCCGATTTCGCTTTCAAGAAGAACGGCGTAAACGCGTGCACGACGTTGACGGCGCCTTGCACGTTGACCTCATACACGCGGGGCCAATCGCTCGGCGCCAGCTCCCAGAACGGGAAGCCGAACTTCCCCGAGCCGATGCCGACGGCGTAGACGAGATGATCGATGCGGCCACGGTCACGCTGGATTGCCTCAGCGCATGCCTTCATGGCCACGAAGTCGACGACGTCGGCGACCGTCCCCGTCGCCTGTACGTGGTACTCGGCGGCGAGCGCGGCCGCAGCGTCGAGGACGGTCTTGTCGCGATCGATCAGCACGACGTTGGCGCCTTCGCGGGCGAACTCTCGAGCGATGGCATTCCCGATGCCCCGAGCGGCGCCAACGATGACGGCGGTTTGAGTTCTGAGTTCGAGGTCCATGCGAGTCCTCAGTGTTTAGCCCCGCCTCGTAGAGGCGGGCGATGCGAGCCGATTTTCAGCATTGTATTCGTTGTGTGGCAGCCAAATGCGAAAACGCCCCCTGGAAATCGTCGGCGGCGCGTTTAGAATAAGGGAAACAGCGAACTTTTGTCGCTGGCGATGCGTCTTTGAATGGACGCGATTATTTCGTGGAGCGCCCTGCGATCGCGAAACGAAGAGGAGTACTGGGGACGTAGCTCAATTGGTTAGAGCACCGGCCTGTCACGCCGGAGGTTGCGGGTTCGAGCCCCGTCGTCCTCGTTTGCCAATCACATCTGTCCCACCGGAATCCGTGTGATCACACGAGCTATCTTTTTCCCGTTCGATCTGTTCGGCAGTCCCGGAACGAAAGCCGGCGCGGAGCTCTTGGCCGACGCGTTCCAGGAAATGCTCGCCGACAACAAACGCGAACGCATGCCGACGCGCGCTAAGGCCTACGCCAACAGGCTTCGCTTTGAAGAGTTCGCGTTCGACACGATGGCCGACTATCGCGACTGGCGCAAGTCGGCCCGCGCTCGCCTTCGGCAAGTCTTTCGCGCCAACGAATTCTTGCTCTGGGTCAGCGGCAATCACCTGGGCACGCTTCCCGTCTTCGATGAAATCGACCGCGACACACTCGTCATTCAGCTCGACGCTCACTTCGACATCTACAACCTGAGCGATTGCACGAGCGAACTGTCGCACGGAAACTTTCTCCTGCACGCGGAGAAGCCGTTGCCCCGGCTCACCAACGTCGGCCATCGCGAATTGTTGCTTAACCGCAATTATGTAGCGAATTATTATCACACGACGTTCTCGGCGCCATACGTCCTGGGTCAATGTGAGAGCGTGCTCAAGGATATTCGCGCGCAGGCGTCGCTGGCGCCGCGCGTGTTCCTTGATCTTGATTGCGATGTTTTCGATCCCGCCTATTTCCCGGCCGTTGCCCAACCTCGCCCATTCGGCCTCGCCCCCGAATTCGTCCTGCGTATCCTTGATGCCGTCGGTCCGGATCGCTTGTGCGGATTGTCCATTTCCGAATTCGATCCGGCCCGCGACGTCAACGATCGCTGCCTTGAGACGTTGATGTGGCTGATCGAGTATGTGCTTCTGTTCAAGTATGAGCAGAGTTAGAGGCTGTCTGGAAAGGGCGTTTTCCGGGACGGCGAGGCTCGTGCCGAGCCGTGAACCATCAGAAATCCTCAGGCCTACGGCTCGGCAGGAGCCTCGCCCTCCCGTTTCCGGATGGCCTCATAGCCTTAGCTTGCTAGGCGTTGATATGGCCGCCCACGAACGCGTGGCGCTATGCGAACGCTTAACGAAGAGAGAGTTGGCGCAGACACGTAACTTGCCGTTTGTTATTCCCTCCAGCGTCCGACGTTCAGCCCCGGAACACTTGGAGGAGAATCATGAGGTTTTTTCGCATCGTCCTGATGCTGGCAGCCGTGTTGGCGACGGCGACGGCGGCACACGGTCAATCGACATCGACACTTCGTCTCGGCTTTCGCAGCGGTTTCCCGATCTACTGGGAAACGACGCCGCAAACCGATTCGCGCTACGATCGGACCAGCTATCCACGCGCGGCCTATGAGCGCTTGGCGGATCCGGCGTGTTGTGCCGATTCGTGCTGGCCGAGCGCGATGCTTCGGCAAAGCCATCTCGTTTGGCAGCGCATCCGTTCGATGTGCCTCGCGCAAGACACGACCTGCGCCAAGGGCGGCTGCCCGTTCGGCGTGATCGTGGCGTCGGGTCAGACGCCCAAAACTTGCTGCTGTGCCAAAGCATGCGCATGCTGCGAAACATGCTCCGCGAAGAAGGCGACGCAGGTGCAAGGAGTGCCTGCGGCCCTGAATCAGGAGATATTGAAACTTGTATTTCGCTTGCCTGGCATGGGCTCCCAAACAATGCCGCCAGCTCGCTGCGAGGATCTGCCGGCCGTCGTGCCGCCTCCGCCTGGTGGCATCGGCGTCGTCCAGGTCATTCCCGTGCAGTCGACTCGCGCCGTGACTGTTGTCGCGATGGCTCAGCCGGTGCGGCCCGTCCGTCTGGTCACACCCGATCTCGAAGCCCATTGTGAACGCATGCATCATCACGGCGACACGGTCGTGCTCGAAGGCAACGTCCTCCTGTTCGTCAAGAAGCACGCCCAGCCGATCCGCGTCGAGGCGCATCGCGTCGTCGTCAACATGAAGGATGGCAGCTTCGCGGTTGAGTCCCAGATTCGTCCCGCGATGCCGAGCACGTTCGGCATTCAGCGGACCTCGGCCGTGATGCCGGCGAACGAAAGCGTGGTTCCGCGCGTGAATCCGTTTTTGATGCATTCGATCGTGCCGGCGCTGCCGGCGCCGTTCCGTCAAAGCGAATGCACGCCGGCGCCGAACGAGTTGCTGGAGTGGATGATTCGGCTGCATCGTTGATGTTGTTGTCCCCGTTTTCGTTTAGCGTTCGCAGTAAACCCCGCGAACGCTGTGTTGCTGCGAACGCTAAACGAAGATTGCTCCCTTCATTTCTTCCTGTCGAATGCCACGTCGAACAAAATGCGGTGCGAGATAGTTCGAATAACCTGTAGTACCCAAACTCCAGGCAAGAAGACGACCGCGTCGGTTTTCGCGCTCAACCGATTGTGTTCCCGTGGGATTCACGTAAAATCGTATTGAGCCGATCTTGCCGAGAATTCTTCAAACTCTGGTGAGCGATGAGCCAGGTGATCGAATGTCCCGAATGCTCGCACCCGCTGCGTGTGCCGGAGGAGCACTTCGGCAAGAAGGTGGAGTGCCCGAAGTGTTTCCACCTCTTCGATGTGAGCTCAAAGGGGACCGTGTCGCGGTCGGGATTCTCTTCAGTGCCGCCGGCTCCGAAATCAGCGCCGAAAGAACGCGATCGCGAGGAGGAGGATGACCGCCCGCGCCGACGGCGCTATGAAGAAGACGACGATTTCGACGACGACCACCCGCGTCGTTCGCGGCGCAATCTGGAACCCCACCGCGGCGGAACGATCCTGGCGCTCG
>VGZI01000017.1 GCA_016872605.1 Planctomycetota bacterium | reverse complement strand
CCTGCTTCGGGAGGGCGAGGCTCCTGCCGAGCCGGAAGCGACAGGATACTCGTCCGAAATCGAGTATTTCGCGGGCTCGCGGCTCGGCAGGAGCCTCGCCCTCCCGTGCCGTTTGCAAACCATGTCGTGCACCCCCCAGGGCTTCACATCGTTCAACTAGCTATTGCTGCGAGGGGATCATGCAGCCATAGACCTCGGTCTGTTCATGCGGCACGGTTTTCCCGGCCAGCAGGGCGGCGACGGCGTCGGCGACATAGCGGCTGCGAATGTCCTTGCCGGCCTCGCTGTCGTCAAAGGCGCCGATGTAACGCAGGTTGCCGCGGGCGTCGATGATGCAGACCGTCGTCATGGCGGTCGCGCCAAGGGCTGCCGCCGTGCGGGCGCGGTCGTCGCGCAAGAGCGGGAAGCCCATGTTTTTCGTCTTCCATGCCGCTGCCGCTTCTTGGGCGCTGCGCCCCGTGCTGTCTATGGCGAGGAACGCTATTCTCTTGCCGGCGTAGTCGGAAGCGAGTTGGCGAAATCGCGCTTCGTACTGTTTGCAGAACGTGCAGGTGTGGCTGTAGAAGATGACCACCACGATCTTTTCCTTCAGATCGGAGAGTTGAACGTCCCTACCAATGTTGACATCGGGCAAGCGAAAGTTAAAGGCCGGCTTGCCGATGCGAGATTCATCGTCCGCCGGGGCTTGGCACGTCGCGATGACCGAGATCGAAGCCAGCAATGCCAGAGTGAGCAGATTTCGCCGCACGGGGACCTCGATGTAGGAGTGATTCGACTGATACCCATACCAGCGAGGCGGCGCGAAGAAACCCGCCAAAAATTTGAGACTTTTTGCCGATCCCCAAGGGAATCGAACCACAAATGCGGTTTGGACGCCGGCGAATCATCGAAAGTGTCGTTTGGATTCGGCGTCCTTTTTTCTTCGGCCTTTGGCGGCATTGTCGTGCAGCGAGCGCACTGCGGACTGAAGCTCGGAGCAGATTCCCTTGCATTCCTGATAGACGTTCTTGCCCAGCGAGGCGAGGACTTGCCGGTCTTTTCGCAGGTCTTCGAGGAGCTTCAGGATCTCATCGACGTGAAGAAATGGAATCCGTGGTTGAATGTGGTCGGCGTAGACCGATTCGAGCCGCTTACGCTCGGGCGAGCCCATGGCCCAGACGGAACGATGGATGAACTCCTTTACCTTCGGGATGGCGTTGTGAACGCGGTTCTTGGCCTTTTGCCAAACGGCGACATCGGCCCGTGGGGCGTAGGTCTTTTCTTCCATCGACAGGGGCTTCTTCCACAACCCTTCCATTTCCGCGAGTAGGGATTCCATGCTCATGCGCAGACTGTCCATGGCCGTCTCGAGAGTCAAGATCGCCTTCCAACGAGTTTCGAGGTCCTGCCACTGGGCCGAGGAGAACTCGGGACAGGAATCAGCGGCCAGCGGGCGCTGGACTGCGGATGCGAAAACGGATTTCCAGGTGCGTGGCGTCAAGCGGTGGCGGCGACAGATGGCTTGCCAGTTCAGGATTCGATCCCTTCATGCAATCGTGGGTAACGTCTCCAATCTGCCATGACTCGACCTCGTCCGGCCCAAGTGCGACGGCTTTCAGGAGGTTGTCGATCGTCAACTGCTCGCTGATGCCGGGGATGTGAAAACTCTCCTGGGGAATTCGGAACATCATCACATTGGGCATACCTTCGGGCTTGAACCAGACCTCGGCAAATTTTTCTCCCCGGAACTTCAAGGCGGCCCATTGTTTCGAGGGAAGATGTTCAGAGAAAGTCACGACGCGCCTCCGTAGCCGTGTTTTTCTTTATTCATCGAGCGACGTGAAGCAAGACGGGTAGTCGTGAGCCTGGTGCTTTGGCTTCCATGGATTGATGGATGCAGGGTGCTTGAAACACACCGGTCCGCTCATCGGTGCGTTGCACGCACCCTACGTCTATCCATCAACGGATCGTAGACGGTGCACTAGGTCAGGTTTTGCGGTCTGACGTTCTCCTGGGGCCAGTCAGGCTGGAAAGCCTGACCTACTCGTCGGGCGTTGCGCCGGCGCGATCGGTGGACGTTCTACGAAGATCGCGCGGAATTTCGCATCCGTACTTGACAGCGACCCCGCGCTTGATGCACTATAGTGAAAGCAATGGATTGTGGTTTCTCTCCTTACGAGAACGCAACGATGCTAACTCCCGACGGATGTATTCGCCAGGCAGCCGCGCTTCCTCTTCGCCGTGGCCGCGTCTGCCTCATCACTTCCCGCAACGGCAAACGCTGGATCATCCCCAAAGGATGGATCGATGCCGGTCAGACCGCTGGTGAAACTGCCCTTCAAGAAGCTTGGGAAGAAGCCGGCCTTACCGGCGCCCTCGAACGCGAGCCGATCGGCAGCTACGTTTACGAAAAAGAAGGCCAACGCTATCACGTCACCGTCTTCGTCATGAAGGTGACCACGGTGGAGCAGGATTGGCCCGAACGGAGCTTTCGCGAACGCTCGTGGGTCAGCCCCGTCGGCTTCTTCGATCGCATCGACGAGCCAGGCCTGGAGGACGTCGTCCGCCTCACGGTCCTGCGCCACGCCGAGGAGCACGCGACGGCGGAAGCGTGATCGGATCGTCTTCGCACGGCGCCATGCGAACGCTGATCGAAAACTTCGCTAGCCCTCCTTCGGCAGATCCTTCGATCCCACGACTGTCAGATTCATACCGACTTGCACGGTGACCGATTTGTCGCCGATCTTGATCGTCATTTTGTTGTTGATGTTCCAGCCAAGTGACCCTGTCGAGAATTCGCGCGGCTCTGCGGTCATCGTTTGGCCATTGATGACCACTTCGACCGGCTTGGCGTCCTTCATAAACTCAGCTCGCGTGATGGGACAGGTCGTTTTCGCCGCCATGCGTGTCTCCTTCGCAGTGTGAATACCAGGTAGATGGGCAACGTCCAGATTTGGATCGTCTCGGCTATTGTACGAATGCGCATCTTTCGCGCCACTGCGTCCGAGCCGACGGAATTGCCCTCGTCGCTGAGCGGCAAATTGCGCATGATAGTAGCTTATGGGGTGCTGATCATACGTTTCCGACGAGATTCGACGATGCGTGGCATGTGTAGTTACATTCTGGTAATCGCCCTGGCGGCCGCGGGCTGCGAGATTCGCACCTACGACTCGCGCGGCGAGTCCGGAACGAAGACGACTTTCAAGAAATCATGCGATGATTGCGATTGCTGCTCGGAGTTGAGCCGGGCCGACTTGCTGTCGCAAAAGAAGGAAGACTCGCCCGCGGTCGAATTGAAGACCGTGAAGTTTGACGCATTCATGAAGGACGTCAAGGCCCAGGCCGGGAAAGTGGTGTGTGCCTATCAATGGTCGAATGCCAATGCCGCCAGCAAGAAGAACTTGCCTATCCTGCTCGACCTGCAACGCAAGCTTGGGAAGGATGTGGTTCTTGTGACAGCCAGCAGCGACTTTGCCAAGGATCGATCGGCGGCGCTCAAGCATCTGGAATCGATCCGCTGCGTCGCGATGAACTATTGGGAAGACGAAAACGACACCGTGGACGGCTGGACATCGTGTTTCGGCTGCTGCGGATTCCCCGGCCTGGTGATCTTCGGACGCGATGGCAAGAAGGCAACCAGCTTTGAGGCAACCGAGTTGCCATTCGATCCGGCCGTGCTGGAAAAGACGCTCGTAAAACTGTTGAAAGTCCAGTGATTGGGCCGCTTGCGGCCTAGTTTTTTTCGGAGGAGAACTGAATGCTTCGTTTCGGCATCTTTGTGATGGCGATTGGATCGGCTTTCTTGACGACTGGCGTGGACGCGGGCGGGCCCCTAAAGTCAGGGCCTCAGGCCGGCCAGGAAGTCCCAGGACCGTTCCATCCGCTCAACGTGACGGGTTCCAATGCGGGCAAAAAAGCGTGCCTGTACTGAATCAACGGCGGCTACCCCGTAGCCGTCGTCTTTGCCCGTGAGGCAAACCCCGCTGTCGCCAAGCTCCTCAAGCAGCTTGACGAAGCCACTGTCAAACACGCCAAGAAGGACATGGGCAGCTATGCCGTCTTCTGCAGCGACAAGGAAGGCCTTGACAAGCAACTCGAAAAACTGGCCGGCGAACAAAAGCTGACCAAGCTGGTGCTGTCGATCGACAACCCGGCCGGTCCGAAGAGCTACAACATCGCCAAGGACGCCGAGGTTACCGTGCTGCTCTACACCGAGTTCACGGTGAAGGCGAATTTCGCGTTCCGCAAGGGCGACCTCAATGACGCGGCCATCGCCAAGGTCGTGGCCGACGTCAGCAAGATCGTCAAGTAGCTTTCGCCGCTTGCGGCTTAGCAAAGTCACCCCCCGAGCGCCGTTCGATCCGGGATGATTCGAGCGGCGTTCATTTTTT
Organism: Planctomycetota bacterium; assembly: GCA_016872605.1. GTDB lineage: Bacteria > Planctomycetota > Planctomycetia > Gemmatales > Gemmataceae > SIAQ01. The sequence goes on along the minus strand of VGZI01000017.1, from coordinate 56,044 downwards.
GCGCCGTGGAATCACGAAGGGAATAAGGCAAGTATGTGGTCCGTTCTCGGTATGTGTATTCCACATCGGCATCGACTTGGTTTCGGTCGTCAATTCGTTTTCTGGAGCTTCTCCAACTCTTTGCGAGGCTCGGGCATGTTTGGTTGGATTCGCAGTGCCTGCTGGAACGCGTCGGCGGCGCCGGTGCGGTCGCCCATCGCCATCAGACATTCTCCGAGCCGATGGTAGGCGTCGGCGTCGGCGGGGCTGCGCGCGATGGCGAGTCGAAACGTGGCCGCTGCGTCGGAGAACCGTTTCTGTTTCTGCAGCAACTTGCCGAAGCGAAAGCGATGGTCCGCCCGCTCGGGCGCCAGCTCGATGCTCTTGTCGATCGCCTTCTCGGCGGCGGCAAAATCGCCTTTCGCTTCTTTCGTCGCCGCCAAGGCGATCCATGCCTGATCCGACTTGGGATATCGCTTGACTGTGTCCTCCATGAGGGCGACGGCGTCGGCGATGCGCGATTGCCCGATCAGCGACTTGGCCCGGACCAGTCTTCCGGGCAAACCAACGCGCAACTCCGCCAGTTGATCGGTCAAGTCGGCACGCGGCGGATCGTCGGGCAGGTCGCCGTATCGGCTGCGTTCAAAGAGCGCGTCTTCATGCTTGCCCAACTGTTCCAGAACCGCTGCCCGTAACGCCGTCGTGCGCTTGCGCACCGGCTCTTGATGCATAATGGCCGTCAGATGCGTCAATGCTGCTTCGTACTGACTCCGACTCAGAGCCGTCTGGGCGAGGCCGAGCCTGGCGTGAACGTCGTGCTTGTCGTCGGCCAGAACTCTGGCGAAGACTCTCTCCGCGTCGTCGAATCGTCCCAACTCCAGAAGCAACTCGCCATGGCGCAATCGAGGCATCGGCGAATCGCGCGGCGCCAGACGCCCGGCGCTTTCAAACAAGGCCAGCGCTTCCACCGGCTTCGCGCCTTCGTGCAGCAGTGTGGCGTGCAAGTACGGCCATACGGGATTTTCGTCGTCCAGCGCGGCGGCGGCCGTGTAGCAGATCATCGCCGGCTCGACAAATTTGTGCGCGTGCAACACCATCGCCAAGCGCGCCCACGGCTCGATCTCGCGTGGCGACTTGACGACCGCCTCCCGAGCCGTGCGAATGGCATCCGCGACTTCAGCGTCTGTCTGGGTCAGGTCAATTTCAGGGATCGCGGGCAACGTGGCAGGCCAGTAACGATAAGTCCACCAGACCGCTGCGAAGCCGGCCACCACCGCCAGTACGCCCAGCAAGACGTACAAGCGTCGGCGCGAGGGGGGACCTTCGTCGGCGGGATTACTTGGCGAGTTGTCCTTTGCCACGCTGCACCTCAAGGTTGCGATCGGCTCCGGGACACTCGAAACTCTCGGTCGTGCCGTCGGGCCATTGCACTTCGATACCATCAACGCGATCGACAGCGCCGAGGCCGAAATGAACGCGCGGATCGTGGCTGCAGAGATAACTCTGACTCGGCTGAACGACACCATGGTAGCGTCGCGCGCCGGCGGATACGCGGATCTGGGCGCCGATGGCGTCGCGTTTCAGCGCCGGGTCGAAGGCGCGAACGGTCAGCCAATGACCTCGCTTGGCGGCGACATTGCGCAGAATGCGCGCCTTGCCGCCGATCGTGGTGACGAGGAGATCGAGACCGCCGTCATTGTTGAGATCGCCGAGAGCCAGGCCGCGCGCGACGTTGGGCTTGCCGCACAGTGCCGGGTTGCTCTCGGAGATGTCGCGAAAGACGCCGGCGCCGTTGTTGGCGAAGACCTGGTTGCGTTCGGCATAAGCGTCCCAGTGCGATTTGGTCGGCGCACCTGTGCGAAACACTTTGCCATTGACGATGGCCAGGTCGAGCGCGCCGTCGTTGTCGAAGTCGGCGAAGGCGGTCCCGAAGCCGGTGCCGCGCCAGCCGATCTTGGTCAAGCCAGCCGTTGCAGCGCTTTCCTGAAATCGGCCGCGCGGTTTCTGTTTCCATAGCCCGTGGTACTCGTTATTCAAATGCGTGACAAAAACGCAGGAAAGCCCGCTGGCATCGATGTCGCCCCAGGCCGTTCCCATGTTGGCCTGAGCACGGCCCGCGGTATCGAACGCGATACCGCGCAGCACGGCTTCCTCGGTGAACTTGCCGTTCTTATTGTTGATCCAGAGGTGATTGGGCTTGCTGTCGTTGGCAACGAAAATGTCGGGCCAGCCATCACCGTTGAAATCGACACATAGAACGCCGAGGCCGGGACCCGGGACCGCGGCGAGCCCGGCGAATTCCGTGCGATCCTCGAAGCCCAGCCAGCGGCCATCTTTGTCGCAACCGCGATTGCGATACAGGCGTGCCGCGGCCGGCTTGAAGTTGTCGGGATGGCAGTAATCGCGCCCGCCCCCCGCAGGTGTCGTACAGGGATACGTCGGATCAAGGGCGACATAGTTCACGATCACCAGGTCGAGCCAGCCGTCGCGATCGTAGTCGAGAAAGCTCACGGCCGTGCCCCAGATTTGCTTGTCGATGCCGCTTTCTTTGACCTCTTCGAAGCGCCCCCCGCCGCGGTTGAGAAAGAGCCGCCCACCCGCGTATTCGCTGACGTAGACGTCCGGAAGTCCATCGTTGTTGACGTCGCCGATTGCCACGCCCATGCAATGTCCGGCGAAGTCGAGCCCGCTGCCGGCGCTGACGTCCTTGAAGCGACCATCGGGTTGCTGCTGAAACAGGCGATTCTTCGAATGCGACTTCGGACCCGCGTTGTGGACCAGATAGATGTCGAGTTTGCCATCGTTGTCGAAGTCAAAGAGGGCGGCGCCGGAACCCATGCTCTGCGGCATGAAATAGGTCCCGTCGACCGGGCCGGGGTCGTGCGTGAAATCGACAGCGAGCGCGTCGGTGACGTCCTCAAACCATGGCGGCGGCGTCTGGGCGACGGCGACGGGGCCTTGGCGACACCCCAACGTGACGACGCAGACGACGCACACAAATCCCAGGATCAACATGGCGCGGCGAATCGTTGCCATAGCGCTCATAGACCTCGCGGTTCCAGTCGGTCGCCTCACGGCTCGCTTGCGGTTTCGCGCTATTCCGCCGCGCTAACCGCCAGCCAACTACGATTTTTTCTCGATGCGCGCCAAACGCTGCCGCGCATCGTCCAGATCTGGACGAAGACGAACAGCCTCTCGAAAAGCGTTGGCGGCGCTATTTGCGTCGCCCACTTCGTAGAGCGAAATGCCCAGCATGAGGTACGTCTGCGCGTCTTTGGCTCGAATGCGGAGGACTTCGCGAAACGCTTCGATGGCTTCCTTATGTCGAGTTTGTAGTTGCCGCGATAATCCCACGTGGTACCAGGTATCGGCATTGCCAGGCGCCTTGGCGAGGCTCCGCTGCAGGGCCCGATCGGCCGCGGGAAATCGCTTGGAGAATATGAGAGCCTTTCCAAGGGATGCCAGCGCTTGATCCGATTCTGGATAGCGTTCGACGGTCTCCTCGAGCAAGTCGATGACGTCCGAGACGCGACCCACTTGGAGCAATGCGGCGGCTTGCTCCAAACGAGCGCACAAGCCGACCTGTAGGCCTCGAAGATATTCCATGGCCGTATCCGGCCACGGGGCGTCATCCGGCATCCGCGCGGTTTGCTGGCGTAGTCGGTCGGCTGCCTCGAGGTCGTTTCGTCGCGTGTGGATGGTGACTTGCAACGCGGTGGATCGTTTTCCAGCATGAGGGTTACCGGCGAGCTCGGTTAGCAAGGGGAGCGCTTCTTGGTATTCCTTTCTTGCAACTAGCAACTGAGCCAGGCCAAGTTGCGCACGGGAATCGGCGGGACTGGCCGCGAGCACTTGGCGAAAGTGTGCCTGCGACAGGTCGAGCTGACCAAGGTCCATCAGCGTTTCCGCCAAAGCGAGCCGGGGCACCGAGTTTGGCGGTGACAACTCGGCGTCGCGCTCCAACAACGCCACGCCTTGAGTGGGGTCCGACCCCATTGCCAGCAAGGCGCCTTGCAAGTACGGCCACCATGCGTTTGTCGGATCGAGCGTGCTCGCGGCGGCATAACAAGTCAGCGCATCGGCTCGATAGCCGTGTGCATGCAGGGTCATCGCGAAATGGCCCCACTCATCTGCCGAATTAGGCGCATTGACCAATGCCTCGCGACGCCTAGTAATCGCCTCCGCAATTTCATGGTCGACGCCGCGAAGATCGAGCTGCGGAATCGGCTGCGTTGGGCGCTGGCGCCAGAAAGCGATTACGACCAGCACAAGAGCAACGGTCCCCACGACGGCCGCCACGATCAGCGACGTGCGCCAACGAGTTGGCGCCGGGGCCGATTCCACGGGCTCGGCAACGAACGGTTCACTTGGAGGTGAGTCGTTTCCCATGTCCGCGCTGTACCTCGAGCAACTGATTCACGCCGGGGCACGGGAATCGCTCCGCGTCTCCGCCGGGCCAGATCACTTCAATGACGTCGACACGATCCGCGCTGCCGAGGCCAAAATGAGCACGTGGATCGTTGCTGCACAAGTAGCTGAAACCCGGCTGTATCAAGCGCTGCCAACTCCGTGATCCCGCCCTGACGCGCACCTCGGCGCCGTATGCATCGCGCTTCAGGGCAGGGTCCACGGCACGCACCATGAGCCAATTGCCCCGATTCGGCGCGACGTTGCGCAGGAGCTTGGCTGGCCCGCCGATCTGCGTCACCAACAAGTCGAGTGCGCCATCGCCGTTGACATAGCCAAGTGCCAGGCCGCGCGCTGCGTTGGGCTTTTCGCACAGGGCGGGATTGTCCTCCGAGATGTCTCGGAACACGCCATTCCCATCGTTGACGAAAAACTGATTTCGATCGGCATATGCGTCAAAGAAGCGAGAGGTCGGCGGACCATTGCGAACCACTCGGCCGTTGACGATCGCGAGATCGAGGGCGCCGTCGTGATTGAAGTCGGCGAAAACCGTGCCGAACCCGGTGCCTCGCCATTTGGACCGTGTCAGCCCAGCCGCTGCCGCGTCATCTTGAAACAGGCCGCGCGGACCTTGACGCCAAAAGCTGTGGTTCTCGCTCATGAGATGCGTGACGAAGATTCCGGGCAAGCCGCGGCCATCGATGTCGCCAAAGGCGATCCCCATGTTTCCTTGGGCTTCGCCGCGCGCGTTGAACGCCAGGCCGCGCGCCACGGCGTCCTCCTTGAACGTGCCGTTCTTCTGATTGATCCAAGCGTGATTCGCCTTGGCATCGTTGGTGACAAAGATGTCGAGCCAGCCGTCTCCGTTCAGATCGGCGCACAAGACGCCAAGGCCAGGTCCCGGCAGTCGGCTCATCCCCGCTTCTTCGGTTTTGTCCTCGTATCCGAGCCAGTTCCCCTTGGCGTCGCATCCGCGATTGCGATAGAGCCTCGCAATCGTGCCGGGAAATGTGTTCGGATGGCAAAAGTCGCGCTGCCCATTCGCGCTGTTGCACGCCTTGGTCGGGTCGATATCCAGGTAGTTGACGACGATCAGATCGAGCCAGCCGTCTCGATTGTAATCGAAGAAGCTGACGGCCGTGGCCCAGGCCGGATTGTCGATGCCCGATGCACCGACTTCCTCGAATCGGCCGTTGCCTCGGTTGAGAAGCAGTCGCCCCCCGCCGTACTCGCTGATGTAAACATCGGGTCGGCCGTCATTGTTAACGTCGCCGATTGCCACGCCCATGCAATAGCCTGCGTAATCCAACCCCGACGCGGCGCTGACATCTTTGAACCGACCGTCGTGTTGCTGCTGAAAGAGCTTGTTCTTGGACCCCTTGGGTCCGCCATTCTGCACCAGAAGAATATCGAGCTTGCCATCGCCGTCAAAATCGAACAATGCCGCGCCGGAGCCGATGATCTGAGGCAGAAAAAACTGATCGTTGATCGGTCCAGCGTCGTGCGTAAAGTCGATGCCGACCGATGCGGTCACATCGACAAACCACTCCGGCTGCAGGTTCTTCGGTTCCGTGACGACGTTGGCCGGCGGCGACGTACAGCCGACTGCGCTGAGAAATACAGATGCTGCGAGCACGCAAGCAACGTGGGAGATCCAATGCCTTGTCATGACGCGGCATTCGATGAGAAAGACCTATGTGGTTGCGACGCGCGTTCATTGTACGCGGCGCGCTACGGCGGGGTTAGCCCGGCGTCCGTACCGCGCTCGGTTTTTCGCAAACGTGCTGGGCTTTGCACGCGCATCGCCCGTGTACGTCGATTCGGCTTTATTCGGGACGGTTGTTCCGCTATCACGCTTCGCGTGTTGTGTTTGCCAGGGAGGGTTTACCATGCGACGAGAATTCTGGGCGGTTGCCTGTCTTGCGGCTCTTGGTCCGTCGGCGTTTGCCCAGGGGATAGACCTCGCCAAACTTCGCCAGACTATCGAGTTGCCGACCGTCACCGCATCGCTCGGCGTGCATTACCGTGCCCAGGAACGCGATGAACGTGGCAACAAGTATGACGCGATTCAAAAAATCGCTGACGTTCAGAAGAAACTGACGGGCGGACCGGATGACGCCTCCGTATATCTCGATCTGCATGCACTCTATCTTGAAAATCTCCGCGACGAAAAGAAGTCGCGCGAGATGGCCCTGAAGGCGGAGAATGTCCTCCGCGCTCATGTCCAAACCGAGGACGGGAAGCTTGGCTATCTTCTGCCGCTCTACGCCACGACGCTCGAAATCCTCCTCGACAATCCGTGGACCGATTGCGAGAAGTGGGCGCGCCGGGCCGTCTCCATCGCGCCCCAGGATTGGCGCACTTGGGCGTACCTCGCTCATGTCCGCTCGCAGCAGTTGCCGCTCGTCTTCGTCGGCGGCGATGTCAAGCTGCTGCCGAAGATTGGCCGAGCGCAAGAGGTTCTTGACGCCCTGCGCACGCGCCGCCTTCGCTCCGAGCATGTCGAGGCAGCCGAGAAGGTCTTGAACGAGGCGATGAAATATCACGACAAGGCCAAGGAACTCGCCCCGAACGATGGGAAGCGCCAAGAGCAGCGCTACGCTTTCCGTTTGACGGAGATCATTCTGCGCAACGCCATCAACAGCTACCGCAGCGAGAAAATCGCCCATCCCATGGTGCAACTGGACCGCGTGCTTCTCGATGAACTGCAGACAACCGCCCGGCTAAAGCCCGCCCATCTCCTTTGGCAGTCGCAACTGGCGCATCAGCTGATCCACGCCGGCTGGCATCATCACAAGGACAATCAAGGCCGACCCGCCCATGCATTCGGCTATGCGCGCCCCGAAGACTCCGAAGCCATCCGTGAGGCCCTCGGCCGCATTGAGACGCTGGCGGCCGAAAGCAAGGGCGAAACATCGACCTACTGCTATTCGATGCTCTGCGCGCTGTGCTCGTCGATGGATGATTACGCCGGCGCCGAGAAGTATGCCCGCAAGATTTTGCTGGCCGACCCGAAGGACCAAAACGCCGCCGAGCAGTTGCAGGTTGCGCTGCTCAAGCTCGGTCGCAAGGCGGATCAACTGCAAGCCGCCCAAGCGCTGGTCGAAGCCAATCGCACGCCGCGCAACTGCTATCTGCTGGCCAAGGCGCTGTACAACAATCAGCGCGCTGATCTCGCCGAGCAATGGTGCCGTGCCGGCCTCAAGCTCGAAGCCACCGACGTCCATTGCATGCTCGGGCTGTCGTCACTGATGATGAAGAAAGGCGACGCCGAGTCGATGAAGCTGGCCCGTGAGTTGCTTGACGAGACGCGGCGCGCGTTGCGCCCCGAAGCCGGCATGCGATTGTTCCTCGAGTTCGATTACCTCGTTGCCATGCACCAAGCCCTTTCAGGCGACGTCACGTTGGCCCGGCTCAAGCTCGAGCGCATGGCTATCGATCACCCCGAAGTGCCTCGCTATCAAGCCGCCATGACCGTGCTGCGACCATGACATGGTTCTTCGTTTAGCGTTCGCGCGGCGCCACGCGGACGCTAAACGAAGAATCGGTTGTAATGTCCTTTCCGCTCGTTCGCAATCGTGATACGATTTCCTCACCGCCAGTTAGTCCCACCATTTTGAGGAAACGTCATGAACCTCCGCACCTTCCTCCTGCTCGCAATCGCTGCCTCGTTTGTCTTGCATGGCAATGCGCGTGCCGATGAACCGAACCTCAAGAGCTACAAAGCCCCGTCCGACAACAAAGCAGACGAGCCGATGGCGAAGCAGTACTCGTTCGAGAGAGCCGTGAGTTTCCTCGATCACGCGGCTCTGCAGTGGACGGACAAGCGCGAGTGCTTCGCATGCCATACGAACTATGCGTATCTATACGCTCGGCCGCTGGTGTCCCCAAAGGTGCAAGCGCATGATGAAGTGCGCCAGGCGCTGGAGAACATGGTAACGAAGCGTTGGCCCGAGAAAAAGCCGCGCTGGGACGCCGAGGTGGTGGCGAGCGCTGCGGCGCTTGCGTTCAATGACGCCCACACAACCAAGAAACTGCATCCCGTGACTCGCACGACCCTCGATCGCATGTGGACCGTGCAACGCAAGGACGGCGGCATTAACTGGCTCTTGTGCAAATGGCCGCCGATGGAGAATGACGATCATTACGGCGTCACCCTGGCGGCTTTGGCGGTCGGCGTCGCCCCCGATGGTTACGCCAAGACCGTGCAGGCGCAGAAAGGGCTCGAAGGATTGCGCGGCTATCTCAAGAAAAATCCGCCGCAGAATCTGCATCACAAGGGTATGATCCTGTGGGTTGCCACCTACCTCGATGGCTTCATGAGTAAAAACGAAAAGGAATTGACCATCAAAGAACTGCTCGGCAAGCAGTTGCCCAACGGCGGCTGGTCTTCCCCCGCCCTTTTCCCCTGGCAGCGCGGTGACAAAAAAGAACCGGAGCCAAAACTCGCCGACGGTTACGCTACCGGTTTTACGATCTATGTGCTCCGGCAAGCCGGCGTTCCGGCCATCAATCCCGCTATCGGCAAGGGCATCGCCTGGCTGAAGTCCAACCAGCGCGAAAGCGGCCGGTGGTACACGCGTTCGCTATTTCGCGACAACAAGCACTATCTGAGCCACGTCGGCAGCGCTTTCGCCGTGATGGCTCTGCAATCGTGCGAAGCGACCGCCGGGCGCTAACCGGCAGAGCCTGAAGCGTAAGCGCAGGATTCTACTCTCTTCGCTTATGCTTCAGACTCTGAAAGCGACTGCAAACATCGCGCAAACGCTGATGATCATTTCTCGTGTACGCAAATCCAGAGCCGCCAGACGCGCGCACGGGGAAACCAGGACCGCAGCGATTCCGGATCGCATGCAGCATGTATTTCAGTACGTGTGCTGTCGAACGCTGCTGATGAATCAGTGGAGCCGGTCGACCGACGTGGCGGCATGATAGGTATGCCGCACAGGGCGTGGAGGATACTCCGAAACTGCCGTAGCGTGGCCATAGTCCACACGAACCGCGAGCTGGTGTGGACTAAGGGCCACACAACTATTGCGTTCTGCGGTTTTGAAACAGCGGCCCGGCACGAAACCGCGAGTGCCGTCAACTTCGATGCTGCGCCATGCCTGCGAGAATTTCTTCGGTCACGTCGGTGCCGCCGGTGGAGTTCGAGAAGATACACCAGATTGTGTAGATGATGCCGAACGGGATGCCCCATGGCCCTGCCACCAGCGTCAGGAGTGTGTAGGGAAGCCCCTTGGCGAATCGGCTTTCGCCGGCGCGGATGAAGTAGATTGCGCTGGCTCGTTTGAACGACACGATGATCAGCGAGATGCAGTAGCTGAAAACCACGAAGCGAGCGCCGTTCTGAATCTCTCGGTTGAATTCCGCGTCGCTGATGTTGTCGAGTCCGACGATGTCCGACATGAAACGGCTCCTATTTCTTCGCTAACGCTTCAGGCTCTGACTCATTTCGTTTCGATGCAATAAAGAAACTGCTCGCCGCGCAGAAAGAGCTGCCGCCCCACCGCGACCGGCGAGGCGTCGATCGGGTCGTCGAGTTTGTTCGTCGCGAGCACTTCGAGCTTGTCGCTTTGACGGATCACGAGCGTCGTGCCGGCGCGATCGACGAGATAGATGCGCCCTGCGGCGGCCATCGGCGACGCGTAGAAATCGCTGAGGCCATTTAGGCGTTCGCGATCGAGCAGGATGGCGCCGGTCTTCGCGTCGGCGATCGAGAGTAGTGCTTTGTTGGCCAGCGTGAAGTAGAGTCGCCCGCCGAGAAGCAACGGCGACGGCACATACGGCGTGCCGCCTTTGGTCATGCGCCATTGCACTTTGCCGTCCAGGCCGAGGTCCCCCTTGCTATCGAGCGGTACGGCGACGGCGGCTGCGGTCCCGTAACCGCTCATCACATAGGCGATGCCGCCCTCGGCGATCGGTGATGGAATTGCGTTGGTCGTCATGCCGGCGCATTCCCAGATGACCTCGCCAGTCGCCAAATCGTGGCTGCGAACTCGCTTCGTGCCGTTGACGATGACCTGCGTCCGTCCGTTGTGCTTGACGACGCAGGGCGTGTTCCAGGACGTTTTGTCGTCGCGATTGGCGCGCCACTTGGTTTGGCCGGTCTTGGCGTCGAGGCAAATGAGCGAGGCGTCTTTTTCCTGGTCCCAGTTGAGCAGCAGCGAATCGCCGTGGATGACGGGGGTGACCGCTTCGCCCCAGCCGAGTCGGGTGGTGAGCCGGCCCAGGTCGCGCTGCCATTGCAGCTTGCCGGCGAGATCGTAGCAAAAGATGCCGAAGCTGCCGAAGGAGACGTAGAGATATTTGCCGTCGGTGGTGGGCGATCCCGCGGCATACGAGTGGCTCGAATGATGCCCCTCGTGCGGGACTTTCTCGGCCGCGACGTGCTTCCAGCGCTGCTTGCCCGTGGCGCGATCAAACGACATCACGACGAACTGGTGATACACCTGCGGCGCCGTCGTCTTGACGACACGGTCCGAATCAGGCTTCGGCAAATCCTTTGGGTCCGCGGGTCGCCCGGTATTGATCGCCGTGACGATGAAGACCTGATCGTCCCACACGATCGGCGTCGCGCTGCCTTTGCCTTGCAGCGGCGCTTTCCACTTGATATTTGTGTTCGCGTCCCAGCGAATCGGCGGATCGGCTTTGAGCGCGACGCCGTTCGCCAGCGGCCCGCGCCAATGCGGCCAGTTGCCGCCCGAGTCGCCGGCGACACCGCGCCCAATCATTAGCGTGCTGAGTAACAAACAGATGGCGATGAACTTCATCGTTCGACTTTCAGGTCAAGGCGAGCGTCGAGGCGTAAGCCCGACGTGGCTTCGCGCGTTCCCACGTCGAGCTCACGCCTCGACGCTCGCCGAACAGGTGTTAGTCCACAAGCAGATCCGGCGATAGCAACCGGTCGAGCGTCCAGGGACATTCGGCGGGAAACGTGCCGTCGTCAAGGTTTGTTTCCGCCGACGCCTGTTCGAGGCCGTTGGAGTATGCATCGCTCAAGACCTCTTCGCCGAAGTTGCGCAGAACCCGGCTCTCCAACAGGCGTTGCAACGCTTGGCGTTGTACCACGATGGATCGACGCCAACTTCCGGTGCGCTTGTCGGGTTGGTACGTCCATTTCAACAAATGGGCTATGAGAATTGCCAGGCGATTGGCGACTTCCCGGCGCTCGCGGCATGCCATGTCTGATAGGAACTCCGACAGATGCGTGTAATCAAGCTCTTCGAATCGGCCGTGAACGATCAACTCCGCCATGGCGTCGAGCCACGCCGTTTCATCGACATCGTAGAGTTCGAATAGCGATTGAGTCGATAACGGCATCATGGAACTGCCTCGCTTTCAGCTTCATCCGGTCCACAAACCCTGTATCACCTCACCGCGATTGAGCGTGACGGGGCGATTTTGGCGGTCGCGCACTTCGCTGTGCGGATCGACGCCGAGGACGTGGTACACGGTAGCGCCGACATCGTCGGGCGAGAACGGCGCGGTCGCCGGATAGGCGCCGATGCGGTCCGATTGGCCGATCACGTGGCCGCCGCGCACCCCGGCGCCGGCGAAAACGCCGAAGAAACACGGCGCCCAGTGGTCGCGCCCGGGCACCGCGCCGGGATTGATCGAGAAGATCCTCGGCGTCCGGCCAAACTCGCCCAGCATCATCACCAGGGTGTCTTCCAACAGGCCCGACGATTCCAGATCGTCCAGAAGGGCCGACACGCCTTGATCGAGCGGCGGTAGCAACGTGTTACGCAGGCGCGGAAAGTTGTCGGCATGCGAATCCCAATTCTGCACGATGCCCATGTTCGCTTGCACGACTGGCACGCCTGCCTGCACCAAGCGCCTGGCCATCAGCAGCGACTGCCCGAATGCATGCCGACCGTAGCGATCGCGCACGGCCGTCGGTTCTTGATCGATGGCGAAGGCCCGCGCGATGCGGCCTGACGCCAGGATCGAGAACGCCAGGTTCTGCTGATCGTTCAGGCGTCGTCCTTCCGCCGATCGAGAGATTTGACGTTGCTGGGCATCGATTTCGGATAACAGTGCACGGCGATTGTCGAGACGCGTGGCGTCGATGCCTTCGGCGGGACGCAGGCTATCCATGCCGAAGCCGGGCCGATTCGGATCGCGCGTGATCTGCCAGGGATCATGGCGCGGGCCGAGAAAGCCGGCGTGCTGTCCCGGCCAGGTAAGCGGGCCTTCCATCAGAAACGTCGGCAGGTTCACGCCGGTGGGCAGGCCATCGTTGCGCGGTCGCAGGTAATCGAACGCCGACGAATAGCTCGGCCAATCGTCGCGCGACGCTACCTTATCGAAGAACGCTCCCGGCTGTTGATGCCCGGTCAACACATGATGCGTGGCGACGAGGTGATTGTTCTCCCGGTGAGACAGCGAACGCACCACGGCATACTTGTTGGCACGCGCCGCCAGGCGGGGCAGATGCTCACAGATGTGCAGGCCCGGCACGCGCGTTGCCGTCGGCCGAAACTCGCCGCGAATCTCCGCCGGCGCCTCGGGCTTCATGTCGAACATGTCCAGGTGGCTCGGTGCTCCCGTCAGAAAGACGATAATAACGGAGCTGGCAGGGCGAGCCGATCCCCTTAAGGGGTCGGTTGCCGTCGAGCCTGTTGCACGACCGCCAAGGACCGACGTGAGCCCCAGGCCGAGCAACGCGGAATAACCGACTTGTAAGAATTCGCGCCGATTCATGCCGATGCGGTGCTGGTGGTTTGCCACGTTCGCCTCACTTGGGTGACAACAATACCGGAATGATATCTAAGAATGCGGCGACACGCAAGTTCCCGCCAAATGTGGAGCGAGGCTCTGGAATTAAGCGTACACCAACTTGAACCACAGGGAACCTACGCGGCATAGCCGCAACCACACATCAATGCGAGTGCGCATTTGGAGTGCGGTGGCTCGACACCGCTTTCTTGCTTTCTTTCTTTTCACAAAACGATCGTATCCGTGTTCGTTCCAAAAAAGTACCAAAGCGGTGTCAGGCCACCGCAGTCCAAAGAATCTTCGCGGCCCGCGAAGAATTTGACGGATAGTAGTACGGGGGACACGGAGAAGCAGCGGGAAGAATGAGCCACTTGGGGATCCCGGAATTCAGAGCAAAATCACCTTTCCACGCCACCTTCTCCCCGTGTCCCCCGTTGCTCCCCGTGGTTCAGCTCTCAACTTTCAGGCGGCCGTAAACCGGCGTTGACTCCGATTTCCGTTTCCGACTATAACTGCGTTCCTTGAAGTGTGGGCGATTGCGCTTTGAACGATGCATTCCACGCCCTGATTCGCGGCGATGACGCTGGGCTTTGGCCGGCGCTGCAACGCGCCGGCCTGTGGACCCTGAGTCTTGGCTATCGCGCCGGCGTGGCGATGCGAAACCTAGCGTATGATCGCGGTTGGATAACGATCCACCACGCCGCCGTCCCTGTCGTCAGCGTCGGCAACCTGACGACTGGCGGAACCGGAAAAACGCCGTGCGTGGAGTATGTCGCTCGCTTCTATCGCCAGCTTGGTCTCCAAGTGACGCTGCTGAGCCGAGGCTACGGCAGCGATGTGGGCCGGAACGACGAGGCGCTGGTGCTGGAAGAGAACTTGCCGGACGTGCCGCACCTGCAAGGGGCCGATCGCGCGGAGTTGGCGCAGACCGCCGTTGAGGAGTTGGAGAGCGATGTTCTGGTGCTCGATGACGGGTTTCAACATCGCCAGCTCCATCGCGATCTCGACATCGTCCTGATCGACGCAACAAACCCGTGGGGCTACGACTACCTGTTGCCGCGCGGGTTATTGCGAGAACCGATAGGAAGCGTGGGGCGAGCGCATGCCGTCATCCTGACGCGCTGCGATCTGGTGTCGGCCGAGACCGTGCGAAAGATTCGCGACACCGTGCTTGGCGTCAGGGCGGACCTGCCGATTGCCGAGTCGATTCATCGCCCGGCGCAGTGGCGCAACACTGCCGGACAGACGATGCCGATCGAAGCGCTGAAGGAGCGGCCGGTCGGCGCTTTCTGTGGCTTAGGGAACCCGCAAGCATTTCGGCAGGCGTTGGAGAAACTCAGGCTGAACGTAAGTGCGTGGCGCACGTTTCCGGATCATCATGGTTACACGAAGGAGGACATCGAGGACTTGCGCACCTGGGCTCGACAACTTCCTCACGACGCCGCGCTCGTGACGACCCAGAAAGACCTCGTCAAGATTCGCCTTGAGCGGCTCGGCGACCGAGACTTATGGGCGCTGACGATCGACCTGGCCTTAACATCGGGGCAAGAAGCCCTCGAGGATTTGTTGCGAAACGTCGTCCAACCGCCGCCGCGTGCGGCATAGCATCAGCCATCACCAACTCAAGGAGGAGACGGCATGGCAGACCAATCGACGAGCCCAACGGCGTCCGTGGGGGCGCCACATTTCTTGACGCGTGATCAACACAAGCCGTACGATCTGGCGGCCCTCAAGACGTACGATCTCAGCTCGCGTCCATCCAAGGTATTCCACGACGACCTGGGCCGCCCCGTCGACGCCGATGCAAGCGCCGAGGATTGGCTCCTGAGCCTGCCCAAACAACTCGCCGCCACCGACATTCGGCGCGTGACGAATCACCTGTGCCGGGCCCAACGTGAGGGCCGAACCGTCGCCATCGCGCTGGGTGGGCACGTCATCAAGACCGGTTGCGCTCCGTATTTGATCGACTGGATCCAGCGTGGTCTGGTCAAAGCGGTCGCCATGAACGGCTCGGCGGCGATTCACGACTTTGAACTGGCGTTTGCCGGCAAGACGAGCGAAAACGTGGCCTCGCAGCTTCCCAAGGGGGAGTTCGGCATGGCCCGCGAAACGGCTGACGCCTTTGCCGTCGCCGCGCACAACGGCGCCGAGAACGACATCGGGCTAGGCTGGGCGCTCGGCCGGCACATGGACGAAATGGCGTGCCCGCATGACGACTCGAGTCTCGTGCTGGCCGCCTATCGCGCCGGCATCCCGTGCACCGTGCATGTCGCGCTCGGCACCGATATCGTGCACATGCATCCGCACGTCTCAGGGGCCGCGCTCGGCGCCGCGTCGCTCATCGACTTCCGCCGACTCTGCTCGGTGGTGTCGTCAATGGCCTACGGCGTCTGGATGAACCTCGGCAGCGCCGTCATCATGCCCGAGGTCTTCGTCAAGGCCGTCTCGGTTGCCAACAACTTTGGCCACAACCTCGATGGCCTGGTCACGGTCAATCTCGACAAGCAAGCACAATATCGATCGCGTGTAAACGTCCTGGAGCGCCCGAGCACCGAAGGCATCGAATTGATCGGCCACCACGAGATCATGCTGCCGCTGTTGCATCTGGCCGTGACGTGCCAGTTGGCGAAACAGACCGTGAAGGAACTCACGGAGCCAGCACACGCGGCGTAAACCAATTGAACCACGGATGAACACAGCTGAACACAGATAGGAGTGGCAAGGTGCAGTGAGCGAATTCGACGCGATGGGGAGACTTTCACATGCAAATCTCTCTCATCTGTGTTTATCTGTGTTCATCTGTGGTTGATTTCGTATCAACGGAGAGAGCAATGTCGAAGGAATTGGTCGATCTGGTGCACAACCTCGGTTCGCCGCGCGTATTGGTCGTCGGCGACGCCATGCTGGACCGCTACGTTTGGGGCGACGCCGAGCGCATTAGCCAAGAGGCGCCGGTCATTCTGCTGCGCGCCGAACGCCGCGAGGAACGGCTCGGCGGCGCCTCCAGCGTTGCCACCATGTTGCGCGCCCTGGGCGCCAAAGTCATGCTCGCCGGCATCGTCGGCAACGACCACGACGGCGGACGCATTCGCCAGATGCTCACCGACCTCTGCATCGACCATGAAGCCGTTGTCACGGACATCGATCGGCCCAGTACGGTGAAGGAACGTTACGTCGGCCGAGCCCAGCATCGGCATCCGCAGCAAATGATCCGCGTCGACTACGAGGATCGCAAATCGATTAGCGACGCGATTCGCCAGCAGATCATGGTGGTAATCCAGAGCCAGCTCAAGAAAATCGACATCGTGCTGATCAGCGATTACGACAAGGGAGTGTGCACGCCGGGCCTCTTGAGCGAGATCATCAGTGCCGCCCGATCGAAGGGGATCAAGGTCGTCGCCGATCCGATTCGCGGACACGATTATCGCAAATACCACGGCTGCTCGGCCATCACACCCAATCGCCTCGAAGCGGGCCTGGCGACGGGCCGTACGCTGAACGACATGAATGCCGTCTGGGAGTCGGCCAACAGTTTGCAAGAAAAGCTCGATCTCGAGGCGGCCATCATCACGCTCGACAAGGACGGCATGGCGCTGAAGCATCGCGACGGCCGCGCCAAGCATTTTCCGACTCGGCCACGCCATGTGTACGACATCACCGGCGCCGGCGACATGGTCATGAGCGTGCTCGGCCTGGCGCTGGCGGCCGGCGCGGATTACGAACAGGCGATTCAGTTGGCCAATATCGCCGGCGGATTGGAAGTCGAAAAGATCGGCGTCGCCACGGTGACGCGCGAGGAAATGTTGCGCGACCTGATGCAGCCGAACCATGCCGCCGCCTCGCCGACGAAGGTCATGCCGCTCGAATCGGCTATTCAAGAAATCGATTATCGCCGTCGGCTGGGGCAGCGCGTCGTCTTTACGAATGGCTGCTTCGATGTGCTCCATGCCGGCCACGTGCAGTATCTCCAGGAAGCTCGCGCTCAGGGCGATCTCCTAGTCGTTGGACTCAATAGCGATGCCAGCGTGCGTGCTCTCAAGGGCAAGACGCGTCCTGTACAGGCGATGACCGATCGGTCGATGATTCTGGCAAGCTTGCAAGCGGTCGACTTCGTGGTGATCTTCGACGAATTGACGCCGATGCATCTGATCGAGCGGATTCGGCCAGACGTGTTGGTCAAGGGCGCCGATTACAGCAAGGAGGATGTCGTCGGCGGCGCGTACGTCGAATCGTACGGCGGCCGCGTGCACCTGGCGACGCTGCACCACGGGCACTCGACGACGAACCTGATCGACCGTATGCGGGCGGCATAGGTGGTGAGTGGTGAGTCGGGACGAATGATTCAAATGGATACGAGATGGAAGCTCGCTTGCCGGTTTCGCGCACGGTGAACTGTCCGCCGTCCCACTCACCACTCACCAATACATATGAACATCGCAGTCTTCCTGCCAAACTGGGTCGGCGATGTGGTGATGGCGACGCCAGCGATTCGGGCGATCCGCCAGCACTTTGCCGCTGCGCGCTTGGTGGCGGTGTGTCGTCCGTACGTCTCGGGGGTGTTGGAAGGCGCACCGTGGTTTGACGGCGAAATGTTTCTCGATCCCCACGGTGAGTGGCGCCACAGCCTGCCGGCTGCGGCGTGGAACTTGCGCGGTGAAAAAATCGACCTGGCCATCCTGTTCCCCAACTCTTTCCGCTCCGCGCTGACGGCTTGGCTCGGCGGCTGCCAACGCATCGTCGGATTTCACCGCGATTGGCGCGGCTGGATGCTTTCGGATCGCCTTGAGTCCTTGCGCGATGTCAACGGCAACTTCAGGCCGACGCCTGTGATCAACGACTACAATCGGCTCGCGGAAGCGGTCGGCTGCCCGGCGCCGGGCCATCGCATGGAGCTGTTCACGACTACCGCGGACGAAGCGGCGGCCGACGCGTACTACGAGAAGCACCGCATTCGCGCATCCGAAGAAGTGATCTGCCTGAATCCAGGGGCCGCATTCGGAGCGGCAAAGTTTTGGCCCATCGATTCGTTCGCGGAGCTGGCGCAGATTCTGGCGGAGCAGCGCAGCGCCAAGGTGATCGTGCTGTGCGGGCCGAACGAGCGAGAGCAGTCGCGTGCCATCGCCCGGACCGCGAATCGAACGACCGTGCATTCGCTGGCGGACGAGCCGTTGTCGTTGGGGCTGACCAAGGTGCTCGTTCGTCGCTGCACGATACTGGTGACTACCGACAGTGGACCGCGCCACTTCGCGGCCGCGTTTAATCGCCCGGTCGTATCGCTTTTCGGGCCGACGTTCATCGAATGGACACAGACCTATTTCAACAAGGAAATCTGCTTGCAAAAGCAAGTGTCGTGCGGGCCGTGCCAGTTGCGCGTTTGTCCGACGGACCATGCGTGTATGAAGCTGTTGACGCCCGAGGAAGTGCTGACGGCGATTCAACGGCTGTTGCCGAGTGTTTATCAAAAGGCGTCGTAACATGGCGTGGGTTGAGATCATGCCGGGCTTCGAGACGTTGTTCCGCGATCCACGCTGGGACTCTCCGGCTTCGTTTCTCGATTGGACCGGCATTCTCGTCAATCGGCACCGGACGCGCCAGGTCGAGCAGGTCGCTTTGCCCAATGGCCGAACGTTTTTTCTGAAAAAGGAATTTGCCGTCTCCTGGCGCAGTCTTTTTCGCAACGCCTGGCACGGCTTCGGCTGGTGCTCCACGGTCGTGCGCGAGGCAGCGACGCTGCAAGCGTTGCGACGGGCCGGCGTCGGCTGCCCCGAAGTCGTCGCGCTGGGCGAGGACGGCCACCGCGCTTTCATGCTGACGCGCGACGAATCGAGCATGACCGACCTTCGTGAGATTCTCCCGATCCTGAACGCCGAAGGCGTTCGTCGTCTAGCCGAGGACCTTGGCGCCGAGCTTGCCCGAATGCATGACGCCGGTTTTGATCATCCCGATCTTTTCGCCAAGCACATTCTCGTGGCGAAAGCAGGTCACGGATTTCGCGTTAGTATCCTCGATTGGCAACGCTCCCGGCATCGGGCCAGCGTCTCCTGGGAGGTGCGCTGTCGCGACCTGGCAGCACTCGATGCAACGCTGCATCCGGCATTGGCGGACGATCGGTGGCGGCTGCGTGCGCTCCGTGCCTATTTGCAAGCCACAATCGTGGAGGAGCGAGTAACGCTTCGCTGGCTGGCCCAGCAAGTCGCCGACGAATCCGAGGCGAGGCAGCAGGATCGCAATATTCGCGAGGTTGGCCAACCGCCGACGCCGGCCCACGATCAGCAGTTCGTCGTGTTCGACGCGGGTAGGCTTCTCGTAGTCCGCTCCTACCATGACCGAATGCAGGGCCGCCTTCCCGCGTGGATGCGCGAAGGGCGGATGCCGTGCCATGAGGAGAAACGAGACGCTTGGCAAATGGTGCTTGCACCGGTGCATGATGCGTCAAACGAAGCATGGGAGATTCCGACACTGGGGCATACGCTGTTTCGGTTGCAACGTTTCGGCATCCGGGCGCCGCGGCTGATCGCTGTGGGCCGACGCGAGCATGACGTGTTCTTGGTGATCCAGCGAATCGTCGCCATTCCGTACACCGACGCGCTGGCCAAGGCGACGCCTCGATTACGAGCCGCCATGCTGGAGCAAGCGGGAGCGGTCCTACGTCAACTTCACGATGCGGGTTACTCCTCGTATGGCGAAAGCGGCTGGGAGCATCAGCTCGGCATCGACGCCATTTCGGGCGAGGTCGTGTTGGTCAACGCGGAGGCACTGCTGCGCACTGACGCGCCCTGGCAGGAATTTGGCCCCGTCGATCTCAACCGATCGGATCTTCATCTCGGTCGCAGCGACGAGCAGTGCCTGCTTCGGGGCTATCTCCGCGAATCCGTGATCCAAAGAGCCATCGGCGACGCTCTCGACTCGGGAAGGCGGGCAGCCGCATGAGCAACGCCATTCCACCGGATGAATCAATTGTGCAACCGGAACCGGGAAGCTGGTGGCAACGCCTGGTCCGCGGCGTGCGCCGACTCTATGCGCGTGCCGACTGGAGCGCATTCGTCGGCGACGATTGGCCCGATCAAGTCATGGACGCCAACCTCGCCGACGACTTTCACGCCAAGCAGGGCCGATCCACTGCGCGCTGGGCGCTCGATGCCGACGGCAAGCAACTGGTCGTCTATTTGAAACGGCACTACGAGTTACCCTGGTGGCATGGATTGATGGCGACTTTGTTCCCCTCGGCCAACTGGTCGCCTGCCATGCAGGAGCGCGCCAACCTCGAATGGGCGCGCGAGCACGGCGTGCCGGTCCCGGCAGTTGTGGCGGCAGGCGAGTACCTGGGTCCCTGGGGCAAGCTGCAGAGTTTCCTGGCCGTCGAAGAACTCACCGACATGTTGCCGCTGCACGAAGCGATACCCTTGGCGTCTCGGCAACTGGATAGCGTCACGTTTCGCACCTGGAAAGCCGGGTTGGCGCGAGAGATGGCGCGTTTGGCGCGAATATTGCACGATAATTACTGCTTCCACAAAGATTTTTATCTGTGCCACTTTTTTATCGCTCGTGCCGATACTATCTGTGTGCCGACGTGGACGAACCGTGTCTTCATGATCGATTTTCATCGCCTGGCGTATCATCCGTGGACGCGTGCATTTTGGCAAACGAAAGACATCGGTCAATTGCTTTTTTCTTCAGATGATGTGGAAGGAATCGACGCCCGCGACCGCTTGCGCTTTTGGCGAGCGTATCTTGGGCCGGATCGACATACGCGCTGGGGGCGCTGGCTGCGTCGCATCATCCTGATGCGTGGCCGACGCTATCGCGACCATAACGACAAGGAAGCCGCCCGCAAGGCGGCGTAAATTCAAACGACGGATTTCACGGATGACACTGATAATTAGTTCTCGAAATCTCATTAACGCTGAAGTGAGGAATTAGTTGAACCGACCTGATAGGTGTGGTTGTGATCAACGCAGAGGCCTGGTTTTCTCCTTATCCGTGCCATCGGTGTGAACCGTGGTTTGAGTCTTGGCATTGAGGGTTCGCATGAACATCGCATTTTGCTACGAGAGCGTGCTGCCGGCGCGTGGCGGATGCGAAACGTACATCGCCGATCTTGCCCGCCGACTCATTACGGATCGCCATGAAGTGCACCTCTATGCCTCGCAATGGGACGAGCAAGCGTTGCCGCGCGAGATTCACGTTCACGAAATCCCGGGCTCGTGGGCGCCGCGCTTCCTCAAACCCTGGCGGTTCGGACAAAACTGCTTGGGCGCTCTGGCGGAACGCCATCACGATGTCACGATGGGCTTCGACAAGACATGGGGCCTCGACGTGCTCTATCCGCAAGGAGGCCTGCACGCGGCGTCCGTCGATTACAACCTGAAGAAGCATTCCAGTTCTCTCCTACGCGGTCTGGCATCCGTGGTGAAGTGGTTCGACCTCGCGCATTGGTCGTACGTGCTTCTGGAACGCCGCCAATACCTGGGCGACACGCCGCCGGCGATCGTCGTCAACAGCTTCATGGTGCGCGATCATTTCATGCGCTACTACAACATTCCGCCCGGCCAACTGCATGTGGTGCGCAGCTCCATCGATCCGCAACGTTTTCCAGAGCAAGATCGCCTGAAATGCCGCTCACAGATGCGCGAACAGCATGGCATCGCGCCGCACGAAGTCGTCGGCCTGTTCGCGGCCATGAATTATCACCTGAAGGGCCTGGAGCCGCTGCTTTACGCGACGCAGCGATTGTTTTCACGTCCGGAGTTCAGCGACAACCGTCCGCCGTTTCGGTTGATGATTGTCGGCAATCCGTCGGCGTCGGCGTATCAACAGCTCGCGCAAAGCCTTGGGCTGGACGACGTCGTCCGCTTCGTCGGCTATTGCGCCGAAATGCGTCAGGCGTATTTCGCTTCCGACTTCCTCGTGCATCCGACCTTCTACGATCCGTGCTCGCTGGTTGTGCTCGAAGCGTTGGCATGCGGGTTGCCGATCATCACGTCGTCGAACAACGGCGCGAGCGAACTCATGCACTCAAGTCCACCATTGCAAGAAGGATATGTGATCAACGATCCGCACGATCACCAGCAACTCGCGTGGTGCTTGGCGCAGATGATCGATTCGGGCCGGCGTCAGGCTTTTGCCCAGGCTGCTCGCAAGACGGCGACGCAGTGGACCTTCGAGCAGCATTATCGCCAACTAATGACCGTCCTGGTCGAAGCGGCACAGCGGAAGCAGGCGGCGTGAATTGCGAGAAGGGGAGAAAGGGAGAGGGGGAGATAGGGAGATCGTATTTTTCACCCTATCTCCCCCTCTCCCTATCTCCCATTCTTCTCTCAGCGGATGCCGATGCGAATCGAGATGCCCGAACGCGGGGCAGGGTAGTAGCGATAGCTCGGCACGACGACCGACGGGACCACAACGGTAGGAGCCGGACGCACGATGACCGCCGGCGCCGGGGTCAACACAACCGGCGGTGCGAATGCGACCACGACCGGTCGATCGCGCTCCGCGAGCAGTCGACGAGCAACCGCATTGCGCCCGTCAAACAGCACCTGATCGACATGCCTCGCAAATTCGTGCGCTCCGGCGCGTCGGCCTAGCACATCGCGATACAGGGCGGCCACATAGCCTTCCGGCGTGTTGCCATTGCGGGCATAGTACTCGGCACTGCTCAGCACGGCAGCTTCGACGGCATGGATCGGCACGCCGGCGCGAATCGCACGCAGATGATCGCTCAGGCCGACCGAATCGACATGTCGGCCCAGGTAACGCACGTAAAAGCTATCGATGAGATCGGCCGCGTCGACCGTTTGGGCGCTGGCCGGGGTTGCTTGGAGCGCGAAAGCCGTCATGGTCAGAACGGCGCTCGTGAGAAAAGCTCGCATGGTGATCTCCTCTTCCGCAATTTTCGAGTTCGCTGGGGGAGGTACCATGGGAACGATGCCCCAACGAGAACTTGCGCGGAAAAGCTCGTCTCGTTAGCCGGACGCGCCAGCGACGGCGATACTGACCGTCGCTGGCGCGTCCGGCTAACGAATCACTGAGTTCCCGAGATCACCAACGGCCGATTCAGTTCGGTACGCCATTTTGTCGAATCGGAACCTGTTTCCGGGCCGGCGACGTAACATTCCCACAGGTCGGTTGCGGGCGTATGGCCATTCGCTTTGATCCAGGCGTCGAACTCGCCCCAGGCGTCGGCGAGGCATTCGTATGGACCGTGATAGACGGTTCTCGCGACGGTAACGGCCGGCAGATAGCTCGGCGTCACGCGGCCCATCGGGGTCGCTTCGGAGGTCACCGGCACGCCGATCTCGAAGTCGAATAGGTCCGGCTCAATGCGGAAATGGTGCGTGAACCATGCGCCTGCCGGCCCGATGCCTTGCGACACGACTACCGCCATCAATTCGGTAATGCCCGGGCCCATGACGTTGCGAATCGCGTCACGCTGGATCGTTAGCCGAATCACGGCTGTCAGTTGATGCCCGGTTTTCAAGATGGTTGGCGTGTCGATCACGGCAGGGGTCTCTGCTACGCCGCAAGCGGCAGGTGATTATTCGGTCGAAAACGCGTAAATGCAGGTGTGCCGATACGTTTGCCCCGGGCGCAGGATGATCGACGGGAAGTTCGGCTGATTGACGGCGTCGGGCAGTCCGCCGGTCTCCAGGCAGACTCCGCTGCGCAATTTGTATTCCTTGCCGCCGGCCCCTTTTTGGCCGAATAGGAAATTTCCCGTATATAGCTGGACGCCGGGTTGATCGGTGGTCACCGTCATGACGCGCCCCGATTTTGGATCGCGCAGCCGGGCAGCCAGCCTCGTCGTTTCTCCCTTGTTCAGAACGTAGCAGTGATCGTACCCCTTGGCGCCGGTGTCGTAAAGTTTCTCGATGCGCTCGCCGATGCGCGTCATCTTTGTGAAGTCCATGATCGTGCCTTTCACCGGCGCTAATAGCCCGGTGGGGATCAGCGTCTTGTCCACCGGCACATACTCGTCGGCGCTTATCATAAGCTCGTGATCAAGCACCGTGTCCGCTCCCGCGCCGGCAAGATTGAAGTAGGTATGGTTTGTGAGATTAACCGGTGTCGTCTTGTCCGTGGTCGCTGAATAATGGATGACCAGGCGATTGCCGGTTTCTCCGAGGATGTAGGTGACATCAATGCGCAGCGTGCCGGGATACCCTTCCTCGCCGTCGGGGCTTTCATAGCTGAAGCGAACGCCGATCGGCCGGCGTGCGCGTTTGTCCTCGATCAACACCTTCGCTTTCCAAACGACCTTGTCGAGCCCCTTTTTGCCGCCATGCAGGTGATTCGGCTCGTTGTTGATCGCCAGCGCATACTCTTTGCCGTCAAGCGTGAACTTGCCCTTGGCAATGCGATTGGCGACTCGGCCCGTCGTGCAGCCGAAGTACTGGTTGCGCTCGGATTGATAGCTGGCGACGTCGTCGAAGCCGAAGGCGACGTTTGCGAATTTGCCCGCCTTGTCCGGCACGTTGATCTCGGTGACGGTGGCGCCGAGCGTGATGAGCTTGACGGTGACGCCGTTTTTGTTCTTAAGCGTGTACGATTCAACCGCCGTGCCGTCAGCGGTCTTGCCGAACGGCTTGGGCCCATCGACCTCGGCGCTGGCGTTGGCGGTCATCAAGCTTCCTCCGATCAAGACGGCGAGAAGGGTACGATGCATTGACGTTCTCCTGAGTGTCTACGTTTAGCGCTCGCGCGGCGGCGCGCAAGCGCTAAACGCAAGCCCGATCAATCCACGAACAAAAACTCATTGGCGTTGAACAGCGCCCGACAAAACGCCGGCAAACCATGCTCGCGCACCAGACGCACCGACGCCCGAGCCTCGTTCTCCGACGCCTCACGCTGAAACGCCAGCCGAAAACCCCGTCGAACGCGCGAGTCTTCATCCTTTGCCTCGCGCTCCAGGCGTTCGGCAAAAAACTTCGCTTGCTGCAACATGAATCGACTATTCAACAATCCCAGCGCTTGCAACGGCGTCGTCGACACATTGCGCTTCGGCGCGATCTGCCCGGCGTCGGGGCAGTCGAACGGGCCAAACGTGTCGTCCACCTGCATGCGCCATTTGCTCTGATAGATCATGCGTCGCCATTCCGCGGGGCCGAAATCCTTTTTGGGCGTGTAGACTTTCACATAATTCGTGTTCGGCTCGAAAAGGTCAAACCCCGGCCCGCCCATGCGTAGATCGAGCTTGCCGCTTACGGCGAGATACGCGTCGCGCAACGGCTCGGCTTCCAATCGGCGTGGCGGATTGCGCCAGAGCAGGCGCGTGTCGGCGTCGACCGCTCGGCCTTGCGCGTTCGTCGTGCTCGCCTGACGATAGGTACTCGATAGCACGATGAGCCGATGAATGTGCTTCATGCTCCAAGAGACCGGTTGCTGACGCTCGCGGCTCTGAGACGGGAGGACCAATTCCGCCGCCAGCCAGTCGATCAATTCGGGGTGCGAGGGCTTGCCGCCGTTGAGCCCGAAGTCGCTTGGCGTATTGACGATGCCTTGGCCGAAATGGTGATGCCAAAGGCGATTGACGAGAACGCGAGCCGTAAGCGGATTCTGGGGATCGGCGATCCACTCGGCGAGGGCCAGGCGTCGCTCGGCGTCCGTGGCGGTCTCTGGGCTCTTTGATGTCTTGCCAAACTCGCTGAGCGAACCAGGACCGACCGCCTCGCGCTTTTGCATCGGGTCGCCGCGGTGCAAGCGATGCGTCGGTTCGGGCGATGTAAACGTTCCTGCATATGCCTTGGTCATCCCTTCAGCGACCCGCAATTGCTTCTCCAGATCGGCACGCTTGGCGATCAACCGAGCCTGCATGCGTTCGGGCAGCTTGACGCCAAATGCGAATCGATCGGCCGAGGATGCCACAACCTGCCAACGCCCCGGCTCGACGGCGACTTCGATGCGATATTTTACCGCCAAACGGTCGCCATACTTCCCTTCGCGATCGCGGGCCCATTCGATGCGGTCTATCGTCTCGACGTTGGCCAACGCGAGCTGCACCCAGCTCTTGCCCGCGGTGTTGGCAATCCAGCTACGCGAGTTGCCGTACTTGCCGTCGTTGATGTGCTCGAGCTTGTGAATCGCGGCGCCGGGATAGTCGCCGGACGAGGTTGGCTTGGCCCCCAGGGCGACGTTCTTGCCGTTCGCGAAAATCTCCAGCTCGTCGATGCAGGGTTCCAGGTTATTGGTCGCCTCGATGGCGAAGCGAACAAACTTCGCCTGGATTGGCATGAACTTCTCGACATTGCCCAACGCGTTCACGGGCATGCGGCGAGGCTCCTTTGCACTCGGCTCAGCGATCGGCTCGGCGGCGATAATCTCACGCTCCAAGGCCGCGAGTTGTTGCCGCAATTCTTTGATGCGTGCGATGTCGGCTTGCTTCTTGATCGGCCGTTCGCCGTGCTGCACCCCCGCAAAGACCGCTCGCATCGCGTAGTAATCCTTCTGCGAAATCGGATCGAAACGATGATCGTGGCAGCGCGCGCAGCCGACGGTCAGGCCGAGAAACGTCGAGCCGGTGGTGTTGATGATGTCATGCAGCTCGTCGCCGCGCTGCATCAGCGTGAGATTGATGTCCGGGCTTTTGACCTTGTCGTGCGGGCCACCCACCAGGAACCCGGTCGCCTCGTCGACGCCGAGTTGATCGCCGACGAGTTGTTCGTGAATGAAGCGATCGTACGGCTTGTCCTCGTTGATGGCACGAATGACGTAATCGCGGTACGGCCAGGCGTTGGGGCGCGGTTGATTGGTCTCGAAGCCGTCGGACTCGGCAAAACGCACGGCGTCAAGCCAATGCCGGGCCCAACGTTCACCAAAGTGCGGCGATGCCAGGTATGTCTCGACGAGCTTCTCGTAAGCCAGCGAATCGGCGTTCTTGACGAACGTGTCTACTTCCTCGGGCGTCGGCGGCAAGCCGAGCAGGTCGAACTTGAGCCGGCGGATCAACGTGCCGCGCTCGGCGTCCTTGTTCGGCGCGAGTTTGGCCTTTTCGAGGCGTGCGAGAATGAACGCGTCGATTGGATTGCGCGCCCAGCCTTTGTTCTTCACGGCGGGGAGATCGGGCCGGCGCACCGGCTGAAACGCCCAGTGCGATTTCTTGGCGTCGTCGCTCTGCGCGAACGCCGGTGAAGCGCACAAAATGATGGTGAACAAAACGATTCGCCGCATGGAGACTATCGTAGCAGAGTGAGGCCGCCGCTGCTACGATATCCCGCATGACGCCGCCATTTCTTCAGTTGCTGCAAGAATCGTTCGCGAACCACGCGTCGCGGCCGGCCATCGTGCTGCCCCAAGACTCCAACGCTCGAGCGCTCGCTGTCACCTTCGACGGCCTATCGAAACCGACGCAATCGCCGCTGGTCTTGACGTACGCTGATCTGGAACGGCAAGCACGATGGGGCGCGGGATTGCTGCGACAAGGCGACCGCGTGATGCTGTGTATCTCGAGCAAGCTCAAGTTTCTCTTCGCCTATCTCTCCACGCTGTTCGCCGGCGCAGTTTCGCTTCCGGTGAATCCTCGCTTCACAAAAGAGGAACTGCGTTATTTTCTTGCCGACAGCGAAGCCTGCGTCGCCGCAGTCGACAATGAGCGGTACCCATTCGTCGACGAGTTGCGCCCGAACTTGCCGTATCTCCGATCTGTTTTTTCCGAGGACGTGTTATTCGATCCCGTGGCTCCACCGACGCCCGCTCCCGTAGTCGATGCCTCCGATCCGTCCCTGATGATCTACAGCTCCGGCACGACTGGCTGGCCCAAAGGGATCGTGCACACGCATGGCAATGTCGCGTCGAGCTTGCGGGCCCTTCAAAAATGCTGGCGGTTCACGCCGGACGATGTCGTGCTCAACGTTTTGCCGCTGTTTCACATTCACGGGCTGGCGTTCGCGACGCTGATGCCGCTCTTGAGCGGGGCGTGCGTGATTCTCGACGACTTCGATCCGCAGCGGACGATGGAACGCATCCGCGACTGCACCGTCTTCATGGCTGTGCCGACGATTTATTACCGCTTTCTCGAACAGCCGAACTTTCGCGACATCGCCAAGACCTGGACGAAGACCCGGCTGTTCACGTGCGGCTCGGCGCCGATACGGCCCGAGGTGCTGCCGGAGCTCGAATCGATCCTCGGCAAGCCGGTGATCAACCGTTACGGCATGAGCGAAGCGTTCGTGATTACGAGTTTGCCGCTCGACGGACCCTGGCCTGTCGGCTCGGTGGGCACACCGCTCGACGGAATCGAAGTCCGCATCGCCCCGTTTACTGACAATCAACTTCCTACTCCCTCGCCCCTTGTGGGGGAGGGTCGGGGTGGGGGGTGTAAGGGGGCGGGAGGCCGCGTCGGCAGCGTGCAAATCCGCGGACCGAACCTGTTTCAAGGATATTGGCGCGGGCCCCGCCCCCTCACCCCCGGCCACTCTCCACCAGCGGGGCGAGGAGAGACAGAAAATGCCCCCTCACCCGCTGTATCGCCCCCAGCGGGAGATGGGAGCAATGCCTGGTTCGACACCGGCGATCTCGGTTATCTTGACGACAACGGTTTCCTCACGCTCGTTGGCCGCAAGAACGATTTGATCATCACCAGCGGCTTCAACGTTTACCCGCAGGTCGTCGAGCGCGTGATCAACGAATGCCCTGGTGTGGCCGAGTCGGCCGTGCTCGGCGTGCCAGACGATCGCAAGGGGGAGCGCGTCGTCGCCGTCGTCGTACGCAGCGATCCGGCGCTGGGTGAGGAACGGCTGGGCGCGTTCGTCAGCGAACGGCTCGTCGATTATCAACAGCCCAAGGAGATTGTGTTTGTCGACGCGCTGCCGCGCAACACGATGGGAAAAGTGCTGAAACGCGAACTGCGGGATAGGTTTGTGTGAAAAGAGCCGCGCACGAAATAAACGGCGTTGGGACGCTAAGAGCCTATCCGGGAAGGTCTGTGACGCACGTTTTCAACGTGGCACGTCCCGTGTTTTTCCGGGTCAGGGCAGGTTAGAAACGTACTCTACCTGGCTTGCCGGATAGGCTCTTACTTCGTGCGCGGCTCTTTGGGAAATGGGCAATACCCCGGCTAGTTCGCCTCGCCTCGCCAGGGCTCGTCGATCGACTGCTGCACCAATCGGCGCAGGAACTGCGCTACCGTCATCCCCTCGTCGCGAGCGCGCTCTTCAATCGCCTCGAACTGGCGTCGCGACATCATCAGCGATAGCTCCATGACACCGTCATCCATCGCAGGAGTGGCGGTTTCCGGCCACGATTGGGTCAGCATTGTCGAGTCCTTCGGAGGGCTGAATAGGTGATTGAGATGGAATAGCAAACAGGATGCCAGCCCGACGACTTCCTGCCGTTGTGCTCTTTACTTGGGTATTCGCAAGGTGTTTATATGAAAACGCTGGGTAATTGGCAGCCGAGTGCATAGCAATCGGGCGGAGCATGCTTCAAGTTCGTGCATTTCTTGGGCATGCCTGAACCCAACGTCGACAAATCCTTTGAGGCGGTGTGGTCGATTTCCCCATATATTCTTGCCCATAATCGCAAAGCACATTCGACAAGAACTTACACCTATCGCACTGCGGCCTGTCGGGCGACGTTCATCAACCAACTAGCGCCCGGCGGAACGCTCAGGGCGACGGTGAAAATCACGCAAACGAGCAGCGCGATCAGACACGTGATCGTCCCCGGCGTCTCGATCGGCTTGGCGCTAGCGCGCAGATACATCACTGCGATGATTCGCAAATAGTACCACGCCCCGATGGCGGCATTGACGACGCCGATTACCGCCAGCGTCGGGTAAAGCCAAAGGTGCGTCGGCCCTTGCGCCGCCATTGCGCCGAAGAAGATCAGAAACTTGCCGGTGAAACCCATCGTTAATGGGAATCCGATCAGGCTCAGAAGCAGTGCGGTCGTCAGAATCGCAAGATACGGATGGCTCTGCGCCAGGCCAGCGAGGTCATCGATGTTCTCGACGGGCCGTTCATCGCGGTGCAGCATGAGGACGAGAGCGAGAACGCCGAGCGTCATGGTTCCATAGGCGACGAGGTAGAAGAGAACCGCTGCCACGCCGCTGGTCGCCGAGTCGGGCCCGGACAGATACGGAGCGCTGGCGACGGCGATGAGCATATAGCCGGCATGCGCGATGCCGGAGTAAGCGATGAGCCGCTTGAGATTGTCTTGTAACAATGCGAGGAGGTTGCCGATGGTCATGGTCAATGCAGCGAGGAACCAGAAGAGAATCGGAACCTGATCGCTCAAGCCGAGGCCGACGAGCGATCGCTCAGCGGGCGTCGTCACACCGGCGGGCAGCACGAAGCCGAAAACGCGAAGGATGGCGATGAAGCCGGCGACCTTCGGGACAAATGAGAGAAACGCCGCGCCGCTGGTCGACGTGCCCTGAAATACATCCGGAGCGTAGAAGTGAAACGGGACGGCGGTGATGCGAAAGCCCAGCCCGGCAGCGATCGTCAGCATGGCGATTTGCGCCAGCCCCTGCGACGCCTTGATCTCCTCCGCGTTGTGTAGAGTCTGCAAGATCGCGGCAATGTTGGTGGTGCCGGTCAGCCCGAACAAGTAGCTGAAGCCAAAGAGCAGGATCGCCGAGGAGAAGACGCTCAGGAGGAAATACTTGATCGCCGCTTCCTGAGCCGCGTCGTCGTGCTTGGGCAGATAAAGCAGGATATACGTCGGAATGCTGATCATCTCGAGCGCCAAGAAGAGCGTAACGAGATCGTTGGAGCAGCCGACGAGATTGACGCCGGCGATGATAACGAGCAAGCACGCATGATGGTCGGCGACGTGGCGTTCGGGAACCTCATCCCACGCCAACAGAACGAGAATGATGCCGGTCGACAGCGCCAGGACGCGAGTGAAGTTGCCGAGCGCATCGAATACGAGCGGCACGGCAAAGACAGAATCGCCCGATAGGACTTGTGGTCGCGGTGAGATCGCCAGCACGAAGAACGCCGCCAAAATACCAGCCACGGCCAACAGACTCCAGGCCGCTCGATCCGCACGAAACAGCCCGGCGACGAACAACACGCATGCAAAGACGATCAGCGTCATCTCAGGCCCGAGATGCTTGAAGAGGTCGAACAGTTGCGTCGCGTACGGATGCGTCATGATTCTTCCCACCAGCCCGCAGCCCCAGCAAGGGCTTTGCTTTGGCCCTTGCGGGCGCTCTGGGCTAGTTCATCTTCGCCTTGCGGTCCTTCAAGATATTCGCCACCACGTCGACATCGGGCTTCACCGAATCGAGGATCGGTTGTGGATACACGCCCAGGAGTAAACACACCGCCATGATTGGGGCCAGCGCGGCAATCTCGCGCGGCGTGATGTCCTCGACCTCATGCCCCTCGGTGTGCGGCTCCTTCAAGGCCCCGAAGAACACTTCGCGCAGCATCGAGATCAGATACCACGCGCCGAGGATGATTCCCGCCGTGCCGAGGATTGCCAACCCCATGCGCGTCTCGAACATGCCGAAGAACACGAGGGCCTCGCCGACGAAGCCGTTCAGCCCCGGCAAGCCGACGCTCGAAAGGCTGATGAACACCATGCAGAAGGTAATGATCTTCAGCTTGCTGCCGAGTCCGCCATACTCGGCGATCGATCGCGTGTGGTAGCGCTCGTAGATCATGCCGACCAGAAGGAACAACGCGCCGGTCGACAGCCCGTGGTTGATCATTTGCAATAGGCTTCC
Organism: Planctomycetota bacterium; assembly: GCA_016872605.1. GTDB lineage: Bacteria > Planctomycetota > Planctomycetia > Gemmatales > Gemmataceae > SIAQ01. Next base: position 24,267 of record VGZI01000017.1, on the reverse strand, counting down.
AGTCAGCCCGGTGCTATTGAGGGCGAACATGCCGAGCGTGCAGAAGCCGAGGTGACTCACGCTCGAATAGGCGACGAGTTTCTTGATGTCGTCTTGTGATTTGGCGCACAGTGCGCCGTAGATGATGCCGACAACCGAGAGCGTTCCGATGACCGGCACGCCGACGCTGATCGATGCGTCCGGCGCCAGCGGTAAGCAAAGCCGCATAAAGCCGTAGGTTCCCATCTTGAGCAAGACGCCCGCGAGCAAAACGCTGCCTGCGGTCGGCGCCTCGACGTGCGCCAGGGGCAGCCAGGTGTGCACCGGGAACAGCGGAACTTTGATGGCGAATCCAGCCATCATCGCCAGGAAGACCCAGAATTGGAAATTCTCGTAGAACGTCCGGTTCGCCACGTCGTTCGTCAGAAGATCGTTGAAGATCGTGACCAGTTCGGGAATCGAAAACGTCAGGATGTGCTGGCCTGTCTTGTTGTAACAAACGACGACGACGGCCAAGAGGCCCAGAAAGGTGATGACGCTGCCGGCCAAGGTGTAGATGAAGAACTTGCGAGCCGCGTAACGCCGTTCCGGTCCGCCCCAGATGCCGATCATGAAAAAAAGCGGCACCAACGTGAGTTCGAAGAACACATAAAAGAGAATGATGTCGAACGCAATGAAGACGCCGACGAGCGCGAAGCCCAACAGAAGTAGCCAGGCGTGAAACTCGTGCACCCGATCCTCGTCCTTGATGGCGTTCCAGGAGATGAGCACCGATGCTACCATGAGGATCGTCGTGAGTACGACGAGCCAGATGTTCATGCCGTCGAGGCCGACGTAGAACTGAATGGCGCCGAGCTTGGGCCCCCCTTTGGCTGAGCGTTCCCGGCCCATGTTGAAGTCGATCAGGTTCCACGTCGTGGCGTGCGGCGCGTCGGCCGTCGCGCCCGGCACGAACTCGGGGCGGAACGTCCGCTCCTTCATCTCCGTGCGCGTCGAAAGGAAGCCGAACGCCAACACACAGGCAACGGCGAGGCTGGCGACGGTCGTGCCGAGGCTGATCTGGCGCACCAGCAGTGGCTGCGTCGATCCCACGAGTGCGACAACGAGCGCCGCCAGTGCGGGGATCACCAGCAAGAGGATCAGTAACGTGGAATAGAAATCCATCAGGCGCGTCCTTGTGAATCCCCGGCGCGAGGGTCCTCCCGAACCCCGTGGCTCGGGAATACCCTCACCCCGGGGCTTCTAGCGCAACAACACCGACAACAAAAATCCCGCCAAGCCGAGGGCCATCAACAAGGCGTAAAACTGCACCAGCCCGTTCTGCACCGGCCTCACTAGATAGCCGAAGACTGCGGGAACTTGTCCGAACAAATCCACTAGCCCATCTAGCACGTACTGATCGACAACCCGACAAATGAAGGCGAACGCGTTCATCGGCCAGACCACGGCGAGTTCATAGATCTCGTCGAAATAGAACTTGCTTCGCGAAAGGTCGTAAATGCTCGCCATCCGGCTGGCCACCGAAGCCGCCGCGGACGGATCGGCGACGTAGAGCCAATAGGCGATGCCGACGCCGATGCATGCGACGACACTGCTGGTGACCATCAAGAGCAAGTTGGTTGAGTGCGGTGATGCCAGGTGAGCGAACTGCGCGGTGATCCATTTTTTCTCAAGAACGCTCTCGAACAAGTGCGTCGGCCCCAGGACGATGCCCACGCCGACGGCGCCGACCGCAAGGATCATCAGCGGCCAGGCCATGATCGGCGTCGCGTCGTGCGGATGCTCGCCGGCTTCGGGCGGCAGCTTTTCGTCGCCGTGGAACGTCATGAAGTAGGCGCGTGCCGTATAGAATGCCGTCAGCCCGGCGGTGAAGAGGGCGGTGAAGAACAACAGGCAGTAGATTCCCGATGCCGCGCCGCCGCTGACGTGCCAGGCCTCGTATGTTGTCGCCAGAATCTCGTCCTTGCTCCAGAACCCAGAGAGCAGGGGAATGCCCGCCAGCGCCGCGGCGCCGCACAAGAATGTCCAATGCGTGATCGGCAACACTTTCTTCAGGCCGCCGAACTTGGTCATGTCGATCACGTCGTGCATCGCGTGCATGACGCTGCCCGCGGCGAGGAACAAAAGTGCTTTGAAGAACGCGTGCGTGAACAGGTGAAAGATCGCCGCGGTGACGGCAAGCCCGGCCAGCTTATGCTCGCCCACCACGACGCCGCTGCCGAGCGCGAGGAACATGTAGCCGAGCTGGCTCAAAGTCGAGTACGCCAACACGCGCTTGAGATCAGTCTGCGTCACGGCAATGAGCGCCGCCAGTAGAGCCGTGAAACCGCCCGTGCAGGCGACCAAGAGCTGGGCGTCCGGCGCCAAACCGAAGAGCGGCGTGCAGCGGGCAACGAGGTAAACGCCGGCGGTCACCATCGTCGCGGCGTGAATGAGGGCGCTCACCGGCGACGGGCCTTCCATGGCGTCGGGGAGCCAAACGTGCAGCGGAAACTGCGCTGACTTGCCTGCCGCGCCGATGAACAAACAGATGCACGCCCAATACAGCAAGTTGTGATCCAGCACGCCGGCATCGTATTGTGCCTTCACGTTGACGAAGATGTCGTCATATTCGAGCGAATGGCCGAAGTTGTGCCAAAGGATCAGAATGCCGATGAATAGTCCGATGTCGCCGAGTCGCGTGACCAGGAACGCCTTGCGGGCGGCGGCGGCGGCGCTCGGCTTCTCGTACCAGAAGCCGATCAAGAGATAGCTGCACAGGCCGACGCCTTCCCAGCACGCGTAAAGCAGCACAAAGTTGTTGGCGAGCACCAGGCCCGTCATGAAGAACAAGAAGGCACTGACCGCCGCGAAAAAGCGAGGGTAACTCTCGTCGACTTCCATATACCCGGCCGAGTAGATGGCGATCAGCGAGCCGATAAAGGTGACCATCACCAGCATGACGGCGGTCAAGCCGTCGGCCCGCAACGAGAAGTTGGCCGAGAAGTTGCCCACCTGAATCCAGGCGATCTCCCTGCCGAAGCGAAGCGGTGTGGTCTCCGAAATCACACCCACGAATACGACGACCGCGCAGACGCACGCACCGATTGCCCCGGCGATGCAGGGTACGTGACAACGGTCTGGGAACATGCGCCGGCCCAAGGTCACGATGATCACGCTGCCCAAGAGAGGCAGGAATGGGATCATCCACAGGCACATCTCGGGGCTAAACATGGCTGACCTCTTCCGTGTCCTTCCTGGCCGGCGGCTCGGCGCCCGCGGGAGTCAGATGCTGAAAGTCCTCCGGCTTCTCCTCGGCTTCGAGCGTGCCTTCGTCCTCGATCGGCTCTTGGTCAGGCTCGCGCAACTCCTGCCACACGCTGACATCGAGCGTCTTGCGCCGGCGGAAGAGCATCAGCACAAGCGCCAGGGCGATGGCCGCTTCGCACGCCGCCACGGCCACGATGAACAGCACCAGCACCTGTCCGCCCAGGTTGCCACGAAAGTGAGCGAAGGCGACGAGATTGACCGCCACTCCTTGCAGCATCATCTCGGCCGACAGGAACATGATGATCATGTTGCGGCGCGTGAGGAAGCCGACGAGCCCCAGAGCAAAGAGCACGGCGCCGACGACCAGATAGCCTTCGAGATGGGCGGGGCTCATCGCAATTCCTCCGAGCGCCGGCCCGCGATCACGATGGCGCCGATCGTCGCGACCAAGAGCAGCGTCGCGGCCAACTCCACCGGAATCAAGTAATCGGTGAAGAGCGTCCGACCGATTGCCGCCACGTTGCCGGCGGGCAGCTTGCCCGGCTCGAACCGGACCGGCGTCTTCTCCTTGGGATGTGGGGTGTCGGAGCCCAAACTCCCCTGGCGGTTGCGGTGCGGTTCCAACTCCTTGCGCACCGCCTCCGCGCTCGCCTTGAGGTTGTCGACGTCCAGTTTGGCCCAATGCAGCTTGATCGCCGCGATGTCGTTGAGCGTCTTGTGGTCCGGGGGCAGCGACGCGAAATGCTTGCGCAATTGTTCGACCAAAGGCAAATCGCGTTCTGTCGGCTTCATCGTCTGCGGATCGCCGAGAACCTGCTTCACGTCGTCGGTATTCTTGACCGCAGCAACCTTCGTCAATGTCGCCAGCAGCGATTCGACATCGCCCGGTTGATACGTTTTGTGCACAATGCTCCACACCGATGCCAACAGCACGCATCCGGCCAGGCTTGCGAGGAACGGCTCGCGCGAACGCTGGTCGGCATTCGACGGCCCTTCCTGCTGCGCGAGCATAATGACGAAAAGGAACGTGACGACGATGGCGCCGGCATAGATGATAATCGTCGCCGCCATCAGGAACGGCGCCGCCTGCAGCAAGAATAACCCACACACGCTCAAGACGACCATGGCGAATGAGAGGGCCGCATGCACCGGATTGCTCTGCGTGATCATCATGACGCCGGCAGCGATCGCCAGCCCGGAGAAGGCAAGGAACAGTATCGTTTCGACCGAAAAGACCTGGCTGCGAGCTAGCACGAAGCCGCCCAGGATCAGCGCTAGGCCCGCCAGCACGCCGCCCCAGAGCGCGGGCAGCCGATTGGCCCGTGGCATCAAGAGATAGATGGCAACGAACCCGAGCGCGCACGGCAACAAGACGAGCCAGTTCTCGCGAAAGAACCCCCGAACGCCTTCGCCGTCGGCAAAGAGAAGTAACGAGATCATCCAGTCAATTCCAATATTCCATTCTTCGTTTAGCGCTCGCAGGGCGCCATGCGAACTCTAAACGAAAATCCGATCACTTCGCCGGCTCCGAGGCGCAGCTCAGCGCCCCCGCCTTGGTGCGAATTGGATCCTTTTCGGTGCCCGCCGTCTGATCAAACACGCTCAGCAACTTTTCCTTGTCGAACATCATTTCTTCTCGGGTCAGGCCCGTCAGGTCGAACATCGAGGTCAACTCGATCGCGTCGCACGGGCAGGCTTGCTCACACATGCCGCAGTAGATGCAGCGCAACTCGTCGATGACGAACATCTCCGGATACTTCTCCCGATCCTTCCACTCGGCCGGCGCCGGGGCGGCGACGATGTCGATGCAATGCGCCGGGCACGCCGTCGAACACATGTAGCAGGCGACGCATTTGACGCGTCCTTCGGTGTCGCGGTTGAGCCGATGCAGGCCGCGATAGTTCGCCGGCAGGTCGGGACGCTCCTCCGGGAACTGCTGCGTCACCGGTGGCTGGAAGATGTGCTTGATCGTCGTTCCCAGCCCTTCGATGATGGCCGGAATGTACAACCGATCGAGCAACCCCAGCGTCGGCGCTTTCACCCAACGCACTTCGGATTCGGCGATTGGCATGGCTGTTCCTCTTATCGCTTGCGTTTAGCGCCCGCATGGCGCTTTGCGAACGCTAAGCCGCCAGCGGCGACTCTTTGCTCTCCGGCTGCGACGCGATCAAGCCCGCGCCGACTAATATCCCCAGCGACACGGGCAACAAAACCCACGGCGTGATGCCGTACTCTTTCACGAACATCACCGCCACAAGATTCAACAGCGTCATCGGGATCAGCACTTTCCACGCCAGCGACATCAATTGATCGAAGCGGAAACGCGGGATCGTCCAGCGCACCAGCATGTAAAACACGATGAACAACGCCATCTTCGCCACGAACACGATTAGCTTCAGGCCCCACCACATGTCGGCCTCGGCAATGAACGGAAAATGCCAGCCGCCGAAGAACAGAATCACCATCAAGAAACACGACGTCACCATGTGCGTGTACTCGCCCAGGAAAAAGAACGCCAGCTTCATCCCGTTGTACTCGGTGTGATAGCCTCCCACGAGTTCCTGCTCCGTCTCCGGCAAATCGAACGGCAATCGATTGCACTCGGCAAACGAACTGATCATGAACAACAGAAACGCCAGCGGCTGGAACCAGATGTTCCACTCCAGGATTCCCCCGCTCGCCTGCTTCCAGATGATGCGCTCGAGGTTGAGCGACCCCGTCATCAGGACGACGCCTAGGATCGACAGCCCGAGCGGTATCTCGTAGCTGATGATCTGGGCGCTTGAACGCAAGCCGCCGATCAAGCTGTACTTGTTGTTCGATGCCCAGCCGCCGAGGATAATGCCGTACACCGTCAGGCTGGACACGGCGAAGATGAACAGAATGCCGATGTCAACATTCTTGGCGATGATGAATTGGTAATGCGTAATGTAGTCGGCGTCGGCGGGATTGTCGGTGGCGCCGAAGGGGACGACGGCGAAGCAGAGCATGGCGCAGACCAGGCCGATCGCCGGCGCGATGATGAAGACGCTCTTGTCGGCGTAATGCGGGACGAACTCTTCCTTCATGATGAACTTGAGTCCGTCCGCGAGAATCTGCAACAGGCCGACGGGGCCGACGCGATTGGGCCCGATGCGGTTCTGCATGAAAGCGCAGATCTTGCGTTCGACGTACACCAGCCCGCCCGCGAGCGCTTGCAATGCGCCGAAGATGATCAGGATCGTGAGGATGGTGGAGATCAACATGCAACAACCATGTTTAGCCGCTCGCCTTTGGCGAGCGCGCAATCCCCGCTCGCCAAAGGCGAGCGGCTAAACGTTATCCCAACTTCACTCCGAACTCGCCCAGGTCGCCGACCGCCAACGGAGCGAAGAACGGAATCTCAGCCGCCAGTTCTTGGCGAATCTTCGTCGCCTGGATCAAGCCGCGCCGGCCCAGCAGGCTCAAGAATATCTGCCCGTCGGTGCGGCCCATCGTGCCGGGGCGAACCGCCCAGCGTATTTGCTGCGCGAGGTTTGCGTGGTTCACGAAGCAGCCGTCCTTTTCCGCGAAGGTCGCTGCCGGTAGGACGTACCTTGCGGTCTGCGTGATCGGCGTTGGCGCCAGGTCTTGCACGATCAGGAGCGGAATCGTCGAGAGCGTTTTCGTTTGTTCGTCGTTGAGCCACGCCCCGAGGCGCGGCGGGTAGCCGGCGGTCAGATACAGCGCCTGAGGCCGCCGCCTCACCCCCGCCCCCTCTCCCCCGGTGGGGAGAGGGGAGGAGATATCGGCAATCAAGCGATCGAAGCCGAGCACCTCGCCCTGGAAGTGCTTGAGGACTTCTTCGACGCCGCGGCGATTCGGGCACTTCTCAGCGCGGATCGTGAACTGGACCGGACCGACGGGATTGCCCTTGCGATCGCGCGGGAAGCTCTCATCTTTGCCGACGTTCGGGACCCAACCCAGGTACAGCGTTGCTTGAGGCGAAAAACCCTTGATGAGCTTGGCGAAGAGGTAGGCCTCCTCGACCGTGAGCATGGGCGAAACGACAGCGGCGAGGGCGGATGCACTCTTCTTCAGCACATCGCGAATGTCGGGGAGGGCGGTCTCCCAGGCAACGGCCGATTCCGCAGGTTCGCTGCGCTCACCTGCGGGCTTCACGAGGGGACGGTCAAATCGCTCTTTGCCGTTGATGTAGGGGAAATCGAAACGCCCCTCGTCGCAAATGAAGTAGCCTTGAGCTTGCGGATTCTCGCGCGGGCGGATGCGGTAGACGATGTCCTTGTTGTGGTCAATGTGGATGCTGCATCCGGTCGAGCATCCGGCGCAGACGCTCTTTTGACTTTTCAAGAACCAGACTCGCTGCTTGTAAAGGAACTCCTTGTTGGCGAGCGCGCCGACAGGACACAAGTCGACCACATTGCCGGCGAGTGGATTGTTGACTGGATCGCCAGGAAAGATATCGATCTCGCTGTGATGGCCGCGGTTGATCACTTGCAACTCGGCCGAGCCTGAGATCTCGCGCGTGAAGCGGACGCAGCGCGAGCACATGATGCAGCGATCGGTGAACAGCGAAAGATGCTCGCCGATGTCGGGCTTGTTGGCCGGGCGGTTCTTCGGATCGATCATGCGGCTCTGGGCTTTGCCAAACCGATAGCTGTAGTCCTGGAGCATGCACTCGCCGGCCTTGTCGCAGACGGGGCAGTCAAGCGGATGGTTGAGCAAAAGGCCTTCGAGGGTGCGGGCCTGGCTGAACTTGGCCTTTTCGCTGTTCGTGATGCAGACGGTGCCGTCTTTGGCGGGCGTCTGGCACGCGGGGACGACGCGCGGCTGCATGGCGACCGTGCCGTCGGGCTTTTTGTCGCCGACTTCGACGAGGCACATGCGGCAGCTGGCGACGACGCTGAGGGCGGGGTGCCAGCAGTAGTGAGGGATAAACACGCCCGCCTTGGCCGCCGCCTGAACGAGATTCAATCGTTCGTTGCCGATGTCGACGGGCTTGTCGTTGATGAGGACCACAGCCATGTGTTGCTAATCCATCCCTCGAAAAATCGATCGCACAGTACACGTAGCTCGATAGCAATGTCAATTTGTGGCGGTTCACTTCATGCCGGGCATACCGAGGCCCATGCCGCCGCCGAACCCGCCGCCGCCGCCTGAACCTGGCGTCGGTTCCGTTTTCTGCGGCAGTTCCTGCCGAAACGCCTGGACGACCGCCGCGGGAACGGCGCCGGTTGATCCATCGCTAAACACGACATGATTCCAGACCGACTTCGCCTTGGTCGTCGGATCCTCCGTTTCGAAGGGAATCGTTCGGCACGCGACGATATTTTGAAGGTTCACGCGGTCATTTCGCAGGTCCACTTTGAAGTTCAGCGAGAAGAATCGGTCCTTAAGGTACTCCAGGACGAACGGCGGCGCGTTGTCCTTGAGGTAGGCCTCGAACTTTTTCTGATCACGCTCCTCAGGTGGATTCTTGGCAAGCATCGGGGTGTTTTGATCAACGCTCCGCAAAACTTCCCAAGGATTGCCGTAGACCATGCTCTGCACCACGGTGTCGTTGGGTTGCTGCCGCACCAACAACGGCGAAGCGTATTTGACAAAATAGAGCCGCAAGATGCGGAGTTCTTGAAGACGAAGATACGTTGTAAGCTCACTATCCTTGAGAGGCGGCCCCTCTTTTCCGTCCCAAGTAAAGGTGTCCGGCCCTCCGCCGCGAAATCCCGCGATGTACTGATGCCGTGTATCGGGGTTTACTACGTTGATTGGAGCCCGCGTGTCAACCGCCGGTGTAACGCCGAATGCGCTCTTGTCCAGGTAGTTGACCAGGAACTTGTGCTCCTCCACAATCTCCCAGCTGACTTTGTCAACGTACTTCTTGGAAAAATAGTAATCTCCGCGGAGAAAGTACTTGTAAACACTGTCAAACGAGAAATCCTTCGGCGAGTCTTTTTTCAGCTTGTAAAACTCCACGACCCGAGCTTTGAACGCCTTATACTCCAGTTCGCTTTCCTTATCGTCGGCCGCTTTCTTTCCGGCTTCGACGATCTTGTTCGAATCGCTGTCTTGTTCCAGCTTCTCTTGATCTGCAATGACCTCCTTGAGCTTCCTGGCGAGTTGGTCTTTTTGGCCCTGGAATTTCTTATCCAACTCGTAGATGTCGTCTTTCCACAAGCGAACTTTGCGCTCGTTGGGCCGGGCGTCGAATACGATGTTCGGTTCGCGCGGTCCTTTGAGCAGATCGTTGATGGCGGCGTCGATCGGCGTTTGCTTCTTGGCGGAGCCTCGGCGGCAACCAGGGATCGCCACACAAACGCCACAAAGCAGCAACGCGCACAGGATGATGCGACTCATGATCTTGTTCCTGCACTGAACCACGACTGGCAAATCACGGGGCAACCAGCTTGGCGGCCTTCATTTCTTGTACCGAGACGAAGCCATTTTCTTTGTTCGCACGAAAGCAGTAATATCCTTCTGCCCATTGTTCCGTTTCAAATACGACGATATCGCTGGAAAGCGGCCGAGCGTCGAAATTGATCGTGTAGTGCTTGTCGCGCATTCGCTGCGTCGTCTCGCCCGGCGCCGTTCGATTGGCCTCGAGGAACTTTTCGAGCGAACGGGCCTGAGGATTCTTGACGAGTTCACAGTACTCGAGATGAAGGGTCACTATGCCGAGCATCTCGGCGTCTCGTGCCGTCCCGTGAGCGCGGGCGCGGATGTTTCCGGCCAGGCTCTGGGGTTTCTTCGGGCCCGCGCCTCCCGGTGGCGCCGGCGGCTTGGGCGGCATAGCGAGATTGCCCTGCTGCTGCTGCTGCGGTGCGGGACGCTCGGCCGGGGGGCGCGTCACCAGGTAGTAAGTCAACCAACCACCGCCAGCCAGCAAAAGCCAAATCGCCGCGGCAATTCCGATCCAAAAAACCGGAAAACCGGAGTCGCTGCGTTTTTTCTTGCGGCGATCGTCTTCTTCGTCATCGTCATCGTCGTCGTCGTCCTCGTCGTCGCGCCGGTCACGATCCTCTTCGTCCTCCGGTTCAACGAGGTCGTCGTCATCGGCTGGGCGCGGCTTTGCTTTGGCGCTGGCTGCCGACTTGGGCGCGGGCGCTTTGGCGGTGACACCAGCCGCCGAGGGAATGCTGATAACCTTCTCGCATTCCGGGCAGCGGATTTTCTTGCCTCGCTTGTCGTCGCCGAGCTTGAGCGCAGTCTCACAGCCCGGACAGGTGATGCGGATCGCCATGGTTGTTGCACGAGTTAGGGGTCACGGAACTCAGAAACAGTCGCAGACTACTACGGCATAGGGGGAGGCGCCGGTCCGCCGCCGGGCATCGCAGGGCCGCCGCCTCCCGCTCCTCCGGGCGGCGCGGCCGGAGCGGCCGGCCCACCCCCTCCGCCACCGGGACCCATCGCCGGCATGGCGTTCATTCCGCCGCCACCCTTCGGCGTGCCGCTCGTCTTCGCCTTCGTGTGATCATCGCAGCCGATCGCTGCCGCCAACGCGACGAAGATCGGGATCGAGACCAACCAGATCAAGTGTTTCATGACAACTCCGATCTGCCGCATTGAGCCGCGCGAGCGCGAAACCTCAAGCGGAAAATCAATGGACCACGGCCAGCGACATCGACGTCTTCTGTCCGCCGCGAATGTATCCTTCGAGTTCGGGGCGAAACTTGGCAATCGCGTTCTTCACCGGCCAACCGGCGCCGTCAGCCAGGCCGCAGATCGTCGTGCCCGGCATGATGCCGATCGACTTCGCCACCTCGTCGAGAATATCCAAATCTTCCATGCGGCCATGCCCCTGGCGGATGCGATCGAGCATCTTCATCATCCAGCCGGTTCCTTCGCGGCAGGGAGTGCATTGGCCGCACGATTCGTGGGCGAAGAATCGACAGATATTATACAGAACATCGACGATGCTGGTGGTGTCATCGAAGATCGTTACGGCAGCGGTTCCAAGGCCCAGACAACCGACTTTGCCGGGGCCGTTGAAGTCGAGCGGCGTGTCGAATTCGGCTTCGGTCATCAGCCCCATGCTGATGCCGCCGGGGATGCAACCCTTCGCCTTGCGGTTCTTCCAAACGCCGCCGCCGTGCTTGTCAACGAGCTCGCGCACGCTGATGCCGAGGGGCAACTCGACGCAGCACGGTTTGTTGACGTGGCCGCTGATGCAATAGAGCTTCGATCCATAGCTGCCGGCGTCGCGCGGATTCTTCGGATCGGGGGGAATCCCGATCGTCTTGAACCAGTCGGCCCCGCGATTGACGACATGCGTCACGCACGCCAGCGTCTCGATGTTGTTGACGACGGTAGGCTTGCGAAACGCTCCTTCGACGGCCGGAAACGGCGGCTTGATGCGCGGCCAGCCGCGCTTGCCTTCGAGCGACTCGATCAGCCCCGTCTCTTCGCCGCAGATATATGCTCCCGCCCCGCGATGCAGATAGACGTCGAGCGAAAATTCCTTGCCGAGGATGTTCTTGCCGAGCAGGTTGGCGCCGTAGGCTTCGTCGATCGCCTTCTGCATGCTGCGATAGGCGGTCCCGTATTCGTAGCGAATGTAGATGTACGCCACGCTTGCCTTGGTCGCATAACACGCGAGCAGGATGCCTTCGAGCACCTGATGCGGATCCTTGTCCATCAGGATGCGGTTGTTGAACGTGCACGGCTCCGATTCGTCGGCGTTAACGCAAAGATAGATTGGGCCGGGATGGTTTGGCGGCAAGAAGGTCCACTTGACGCCGCACGGGAAGCCGGCCCCGCCTCGGCCACGCAGGCCCGAGTTCTTGACGACGTCGACCACTTGCGCCGGCGTCATCTCGGTCAGCGCTTTGGTGAGCGCTCGGTAGCCGCCGTCGGCGCGGTAGGCGTCGAGCGCCGGGCTCGCACCGGCGTTGATGCGTCTCAATAAGATCGGTTCGAAGTCGGGCATCTGCTTTCCACAGTGGAAGCCCAGGGCTGAGGTCCTCCGAACCCCAGGGATCCCGAAAACTCATTCCAGGGGTTCGGAGTACCTCACCCCTGGGCTTCCCGTATCACCGCATCGACATCGCTCACGCAATGCCTATGCTCGTCGTTGACCATCACCGCCGGCGCCCCTTCGCACGCGCCCAGACATTCCGCGAACTCGAGCGTGATCTTCCCGTCGGCCGTTGTGCCGCCCGGCTGCACGTGCAGCTTCTGGCAGAACGTCTCCAGCAGGTCCTCGCCGCCGCGCAAGGAACACGCAAGACTTCGGCACACCCACAAACGCGTCTTTCCCAGCGGCGCGTTCTTCTCGCGGAAGAACTGGTAAAACGTCATCGTGTCGTGCACCTGCGCCGGGCTGAGATCGAGCATCTCGGCAATCTCGCGAATCGCTTCATACGACACGCAGCGCATGGCATCATGGACGAAGTGCAACGCCGGCAGCGTCACCGCCTGCTTTGAGGGGTAGCGCGGGATGTACGCGAGGATCTTCGCCCGGATTTCGTCGGACAACGCCGGCATCTTGATTTTCCTGGTTTACGTTTAGCGATCGCGCGACGCCGTGCGAACGTCAAACGTGAACACTGTACGTATCACCGATCCAACTCTGCCGCGATGATGTTCAAGCTTCCCAGCACCGCCACCACGTCGCTCAGTTGATGCCCTTCAATCAAATACGGAAACGTCGCGAAGTGGATGTACGACGGCGGGCGCGTGCGGGCGCGATACGCCACGCCGGTTCCGTCGCTGACGATGTAGAATCCCAGCTCTCCGTTAGGCGATTCGATAGCGCCGTACACCTCGTCTAACGGCGGCGTCCACTGGCGGTTGGGCATGACCAACTCGAAGTGCTGGATCATGCTCTCGATCGTGCGATAAACCGACGTTTGAGCAGGAAACACCACTTTGCTGTCGACGTCGACATTCACCGCGCCGGCCGGCAGATTCTCGATCGCCGCCGCGATGATCTTCAGGCTCTCCAGCATCTCCTCCATGCGAACGAGGTAGCGCGTGTATGAATCGCCATCGGTGGCGCAGATCACTTTGAAGGTGTTTTGGAGTTCGCCATACGCCAGGTACGGCTCGTCCTTGCGCAGGTCGCGCACGACGCCGCTGGCACGCGCGATCGGACCGGTGCAACTCAGATTGATCGCTAGCTCCTTCGAGAGCACACCGATGCCCTGCGTGCGCTCGACGAAAATGCGGTTGCGATTGAGCAGCCGGCACATGTCGGCATGCGTCGCGGGAAACTCCTGCACGAAACTCCGTACCTTGCGAACGAACTCCTCGGTCACGTCATAGAGCAACCCGCCGACGCGTGTGTAGCTCGGATGAAAACGTTGGCCGGAGATCGTTTCGTAGATGTCGTAGATGACCTCGCGCTGCTGGAAGCCGTAGAGGAAAGCCGTGAAAGCGCCGAGGTCGAGCGCCTGGGCCCCGGTGCACAGCAGATGATCGCTGATGCGTGCCAACTCGGCCAGTATCGTGCGGATGTACTTGCAGCGCGGCGTCAAGTCGATGCCCATCAGCTTTTCGACGACATGATGCCAGGCGATCTCGTTGGCGATCGGCGAGATGTAGTTCATCCGATCGACGATGGTGACGTACTGATTGAAGTCGAGATCTTCGCCGAGCTTTTCGAAGCCGGAGTGCAGAAAGCCGATGTCGGGAACCGCTTTGACGACGGTTTCGCCGTCCAGCGTGAGGATCAGGCGCAGCGTCGTGTGCGTGGCGGGATGCTGCGGACCAAAGTTCAAGGTCCACAGATAGTCCTTTTCAGGCCCGTCCGGCAACGTGTCTAACGCTTCGAGTGGCATGGATGCCCCAAAAACGTTCGTTTACGTTTAGCACTTGCATGGCGCTTTGCGATTGCTAAACGTAAGCTTGAAATCAACTATTGGCTCGCGTGATCACCGGGAAGTTGTGTCGCTCCCCCCGGCCACGCAGCGGATAATCCTTGCGCAACGGATGCCCCGCGAACGCCTCGGGCATCAGGATGCGTCGCAGATCCGGATGCCCGTCGAACAAAATACCGTACATGTCGTAGATTTCGCGCTCCAGCCAATCGGCCCCTTTCCAGAGCGAAAACGCCGACGGCAGCGTCAGGTCCGGCTCATTCAAGACCGTCTTGACGAAGACACGTTCTCCGGTCACGGTATTCAGCAAACCATACACGACGCCGAAGCGATCGACAGCATTCGGATACTTGAGGTAGTCCGCTGCGGTCATCTCGAAGAGCAGGTCGAAGCCGTGTTCTTCCTGGAGCGACTTGAGCACGTCGAAAAGCTGCGCCGGCGCGACAACGACGCGGCGATTGTCGCGGAACTCGCTCGTCGCCAGGTCGGCGAACCTCCCTTTCAACGCCGTGATGATCGTGTCGAATGGCATGATGATTCGTTTGGTTCGGTCTACGTTCCGCGCTGGCATGGCGCCATGCGAGCGCTAAACGGCAAGCGGCAATTTAATTCAAACTCACGCGCCGCGACTTCTTGTAATCGCCCGGCGCTGTCACAACATCCGCGGGCACGTCGGCGTTCGGCAACGGTCCTTGATGCTCGATTCGCTGCTCGAATTCGGTTCCTTGCAACGTTCCGCTCGCCCGAATCTTGTCCTGCAAGTCGAGAATCGATTGGATCAGCTGCTCCGGACGGGGCGGACAGCCGGGAACGTACATATCGACCGGGATGAAGCGATCGACTCCCTGTACGACGGCGTAGGTGTCGAACACGCCACCGCTCGATGCGCATGCTCCCATCGAGATGCACCACTTCGGTTCCGGCATCTGCATCCAGATGCGCTGCAACACGGGGAGCATCTTCATCACAACCCGGCCGGCCACGATCATCAGATCGCATTGCCGCGGGCTGAAGCGCATGACCTCGGCGCCGAAGCGTGCGATGTCGTGCTTCGACGCGCCGGTCGCCATCAACTCGATTCCGCAGCACGCTGTCGCGAAGGGCATGGGCCAAAGGCTGTTGGCGCGCACCCAATTGGCGAGCGGGTCGAGCTTCGCCAGCATGAAATCGGGAATCGCTAGCGCCACCGGAACACCCCTTTTTTCCAGTCATAGAGGTAGCCGATCAGCAATACGACGATGAAGGTGATCACGCACCAGAAGACGGGCCCCTTGAGCACAGCTGGGTATCCGCCGTCGGAATAGGCGACAACCGCCCAAGGGTAGAGGAACAACAGTTCGACGTCGAACACCAGAAACATGATGGCAACCAGGTAGAACTTGATGTCGAAGCGTTGCCGCGCGTCTCCGATCGGGTCCATGCCGGACTCATAGGGGACGCGCTTGCCTTCGGTATCGCGGCTCGGTCCAATCGTGTGCGCGATGATGAGCGTGGTGATTGCGAAACCGATCAAGAGGATTAAGTAGACGAAGATGGGGTAGTAGGCGCCGAGATCAAATTGATCAAATTCTGCTTCCTTCATGGCGGCGTTCCTGGGACATTGTGAACTTTTTCACGATTCCCAGGGACAGTGTAGTCGAATCGCCCGCTAGGGGCAACACGCGTAGCGAAAGGGCGATCGAATTGTGCGTAGCGCAACGTGACGTTTTGGAAAGGCATGCTAACGTGCGCTCGAATCGAACGTTTAAGCGCAATAGGGTGAGCGGCTTTGCCTTCTTCTAACGGATATTCCGACGAGCCAGTGACTTAATGGTGAGGCGAGTTTGTTGGATCGGCTTTGTTCTAGGACCGGAAATCCACGCCGAGAACACTTCCCCGGCGACTTTTTTTTGGTAGGATTTATAAGCTGAGCCTCTCCATTGTGCCATCATCGGTAAGCCGACGATCGAGGAGTTTTCATGAGGATATTGGTTGCTTGGGACGATCCCGATCAGGCGGATTTGTTGGGCCTATACCTAGGGAACGAGGCAAATGAGATCAAAGTCTGCTTGACCGCGCAAGAGTTCGTCGCGCAGAACGGCCCCGGGCGCTGGGACGTCGTGTTGATGTCGCTCACATTTCCCAAGACGGCCGACGACGGCTTCAACTATTTCCAGCTTCAGCAAGAAATGATGCCGGGGGTGCCGGTGGTGATGGCGTGTCGGCAGAGCGAGATGCTGAGCTTGCCGCGCTTCATGACGAAGGGTTTGCGCTTCTATATTGTTCGCGACGACAACGGCGACTTCATCTTCCTGGTGATGTCGACGCTGGAGTCGGCGGTGCAGGCGGCCCGCGCCGAAGAGGCAAAGAAGCTCACGGCGCTCCTGCGCGACGAAATGGACGGCGTGCGCCGCATGCAGGAATCGATCATTCCGAAAGGACTCGTTCCGCCGCCGGGCTATGCGATCACCGCGCGGTACGAGCCCGCCCAAGTGCAAGTGGTCGGCGAAATGCCGGTCGTCATGGCCGGCGGCGACTACTACGATCTTTTCTTGCCGGAGAAGAACCAGCTGGCTCTGATGGTGGGCGACGCGTCGGGGCACGGCTTGAAGGCGTGCATGTCGATCATGGCCATGCACACGCTGATCCGCATGTTCTCCGGGGCACGGTATCGCGAGACGGCGCGCTTCGTTGCCGAGATCAATCAACGGCTTTGCGACAACTCCATCGTGCAATCCGGCGGCGGGTTCATCACGTTGTTTTACACGGCCATCGACACGGCTTCCCATGAGATGCATTGGACGTCGGCCGGCCATCCGTTGGCGCTGTTGCAAAATATGGCGACCAACGAGGTCCTGCCGATCGGCACTGACGCGGAAACCGGATTGCCCTTGGGTATCTACCCGGACGTGGAATACAATTCAGGAAGTGTGCCTATTCCGCCGGGCAGTCGTATATTAATCTACTCAGACGGTCTGACCGATGCGCTGCCTCCGCAGAGCGCGGTTAACGCGGGCACGGCCTATGGCACACAAGGCGTGGTGACGTCGCTGCAAGAATCTCGAAGCCTTGATCTCGAGAAAGCGCTGGATTACCTGTTCCAGAAAACGAGCGACTACACCGGCGGGTATGGCCGACACGACGATACGTCCGTGGTGTTGTTGGAACGATTCGCGACTTGATTCTGATTGCGCCGGCGCGCAATTACGACGCGCGTTGCCGATTTTGAAGGAGCTTTCCATGCAGAAGCAGCGGCTGAAGGTTGAACAAGCGGGGGATGTCACGGTCGTCAATTTCTTGGACAAGCGCATCCTGGATGAGCCTACCATTCAGGCGATTGCCGAGCAGCTTTTCAGCCTGGTTGATCAGGACGGCCAACGCAAGCTTCTTCTCAATTTCACAAACGTGGAATACATGTCCAGCGCCGCGCTCGGAAAGCTCATCAACCTGCACAAGAAACTCACGGCGCTTCAAGGCAAACTTGCCATGTGCAACGTCATCCCGCAAATCTTCGAGGTGTTCGCCATCACCAAACTCGACAAGATCTTCAAGATCTTTCCCGACGTGGCCGGGGCGATGGCCAGCTTGAGTTGAGTGAATCCACGGAACCCACGACGTCGGTCTGGGAGCATAGCCCGACGTCATTCTGGGGCGTCACGGATCTTAATGAATTAACAACCGATGAATGACGAGAGATTCACCAAATACAGGGTACAATTCAAATGATTGTTGCTTAGTACGATCGTCGCCCACGTTTGGCACGAAGCCATGCCACGGCCGTCAGGGACCTGGCTGGACCTCAAAACGCCCAGGACAAGGTCAGACATGAAAGCCAGTTTGCTTGTGCTCGCGGGGAAGCAAAAGGATCGGCAGATTCCACTTCCCGGCACGTTGTTCGTTATCGGTCGCGATCCGCTCTGTCATCTCCGTCCCCACAGCAGCTTGGTGAGTCGTCGCCATTGCGCCATCGCATGCTGGGGCGGGCGCGTGTTGGTTCGGGACCTAAAGAGCGCCAATGGCACGTTCCTTAACAACGAAAAAATCACTCAGCAAGTCGAAGTGCAAGACGGCGATGTCCTAAGTGTGGGCGATCTTCGCTTCACCTTTCAGATCAGCCGCGATCCTAGTTCGCCGCAATCCGACCTTCGCAAAGACCTGGTCCTCTGGCTTATGGGCGAATCCGACGACTCCGACGTGCTCGATCCGGGCGTCACCACTGCGATGATCGACGTCGCCGATCTCGACATGGAGGCCACCGCCTCAGACTCCGCCGAGGCGCCGGCTCCCAAGAACACCGGCAGCAAGAACCTCTCCGCTGGGAAATACCTCAAGGATTATCTCGACACTTGACGAACCCCGACTCGCTCTCGCCGCGGAGGGAACGCATGTCGGATGACCAAAACTCCGGCTCACAACTCGAAACTGATCCGCGTTTTCCGTCCGGACCGTGGATGGGTTATTTCTTGCAAAAAGAGTTTCCAGGCAAGCATATGATGGAGTTGCGGCTCACGTTCCAGGCCGGCGCCATGACCGGCGAAGGCCGCGATCGCGTCGGCGAATTCACTGTGCGCGGACAGTACAGCCTCGCTGACGGAAAGTGCCATTGGACCAATCGCTACGTCGGCAAGCACGATGTCTTCTACCAGGGATTCAACGAAGGCAAAGGCATCTGGGGCGTCTGGGAGATCGGCAAACTCCAGCGCGGCGGGTTCCACATCTGGCCGGAAGGCTTCGGCGAACCGACGGACGACCACTTGAGCGCCGAGGCTGAACTGCCCGCAGGCGACGCCGAATTCGTCGAGACGGGTGCTCGGCCAGGATAATACACTTGTACTTTCGGTGAAAACATGCTCACTCGTCGAAGCTTTCTGACCGCAGCGACCGCCACATCGACGCCCTTGCTCTTTGGCGACGGGGTATCGCTCCTGGCCAACGAGCCGATGCGTCGCATTGAACGCTCAGCAAGCCCCGTGTTGCTGGAAACGCCGATCGCCGCCCTGGCTCAGCCGATCACGCCGAATGAGTTGCACTATGTCCGCAATCACTTTCCCACACCCATGTTGGATGGGAGGACTTGGCGACTTCGCGTCAGCGGCGCTGTCGAGCGGGAGCTGGAGTTATCGCTTGACGATCTTCGCCGCATGACGTCGCGCACCGTGACCATTACACTCGAATGCGCGGGCAACTCACGCGCCTCGCTCGAGCCGTCCGTCCGCGGCGTCCAATGGGGCAATGGAGCCGTCAGCACCAGCGAATGGACCGGAGTTTCGCTCATCGATGTTCTCAACCGCGCCGGGTTGCGCGGCAATGCCGTCGATGTCGTGCTCGAAGGGGCCGACCGCGGCGAGATCACAGCCGAACCACGCACGCCGGGCGTCATCCAATTCGCCCGCAGCCTACCCATCGCCAAGGCTCGCCAGCAGGATGTACTGCTCGCCTACCGCATGCGCAACGCCGAACTGCCGGTCAACCACGGCTTTCCGTTGCGTGCCATCGTCCCCGGATGGTACGGCATGTCTTCCATCAAATGGCTCACCCGCATTGTCGTCACCGATCGGGCCTACAACGGCTATTTCCAGTCGCTCGACTACAGCATCTTCGAACGCCAGCAGGGCATCGTCACCGTAACGCCGCTGACCGAGATGCAAGTGAAATCACTGATCATCAGCCCAGTGGCGAGACACCGCGTCGCGCCGAACTCAGAACACCGCGTTCAGGGTGTCGCTTGGGCCGGTGAGTCGGCAGTTCGCCGCGTCGAGATCAGCGTGGACGGCGGTCGAACCTGGGCGGACGCACGTCTGGAAATTGGCGCCGGTACACATGCATGGCGCAGGTGGGACCACGTCTGGCGCACGCCCGCGCAAGCAGGTCGCGTCACGCTCATGGCGCGCGCGACCGACGCGCGCGGCAATGTCCAGCCGATGCAGCGTGACACGGATCGCCGCAACTACATGATCAATCACGTCCTCCCAGTTGAGGTCGAAGTGCGGTAGGTTCCCTTTTCGTTTAGCGCTCCCTCGGGGCCTTGCAAGTGCTAAACGAATTCATTCCTTGCCGTCCGAAAGGCGCATGCGGTTGACTTCGAGATGGGCTTGCCGCGTCGCTTCCGGAATGCGATATCCCCGGCAATTCGCCAGCGTCACCTTGACGGCGCTAGCCAGATCGATGCGATGCCCAACTGACACGTAAAGCGGCTTTGTCTTGTTCTTCGTTCGCAGGACGCATCCGATCAACTCGCCGTTGTCCACCAGCGGCGTCGAGTCGCCGGCATTCGGGCCGGGCTCATCGTGTTCGCCGGTGAGCCGAGTCTTGGCGCAGCCGAAGCACGGGATGCCCAGCCAAAGGCCGATGTGGCACGCCAGGCCGAAACGGCGCGGGTGAGCGTAGCCTTGGCCATCGAACATGACGACGTCAGGTCGGGTTTTGAGCTTGGCGAAGGCTTGCAACACGATCGGCGCTTCGCGAAACGACAAGAGGCCCGGGATATACGGAAACGGGCTTTCGCCGATCACGCCTTGCGTTTCCACAATCGTGCAATCGTCGGCCCGCATGACAACGACGGCTGCGTAGAACTTCGGCGACCAGCGATTGTACGAGCAGTCGGTGCCGGCAACCAACTCGCATCGCTTGAGCGGCCGATCAACGTCGATTCGCACCGCCAACTTCTTCTGTAGCGCAATCGCCTCGCGCGGCGTCAAGTCCCAGGAATGGAGCGGCTTGAAATTCATCGACCCGACTTGGCCGTGAGCATGGGGCCACTAGTGGTTTCGTCTGGCGTTCGGGTGGCACCGCGCGAACGCTAAACATGGACCGGTTTGGCGACGACTTGGCGGATAGTCTCCGCGACGCGCTCAGCCTGGGCGCCGCTGACGTCCAGATGCGTGCAGGCCCGAATCTTTTGCGGGCCGGTGGCACTGACGAGAATGCCACGCTCTTTCAACCTCCCCGCGATTTCTTTGGCCGTGCCGACGGCGGGATCGACACGGAACCAGACGAGATTCGTATCGACCTCGGGTGGTTCCAGGCGCAGCCCCGGCGCGTCGCCAACAGCTTGGGCGATGATCTGAGCGTTGCGATGATCGTCAGCGAGGCGATCGATGTTGTGATCGAGGGCGTAGAGGCAGCCGGCGGCGATGATCCCAGCCTGCCGCATGCCGCCGCCGAACAGCTTGCGCGTTCGCCGCGCCTTGGCGATGACCGCCTTCGGCCCAGCGAGAGCCGAGCCGACGGGGGCGCCGAGACCTTTGCTGAAGCAGACCGACACGGTGTCGAAGTGCCTGCCCCATTCCTTCGCGGCAATGCCCGTGGCGACCATGGCGTTCCATAGGCGAGCGCCATCGAGATGCATGATGAGGCCATTCTTCCGTGCCCATTGGCTGATCGCTTCGATCTTCTCGATCGGATAGATTCGCCCACCGCCGCGATTGTGCGTGTTCTCGAGGGCAACCATGCGCGTCTTGACGAGGTGCACGTCGTCGGGATTGCGAATCTTGTCTTCGAGTTGGCTCAAATCGAGAATGCCGAAGTCGCCGTCGATGGTTCGGCAGGTGACGCCGGACAGGATCGCCGGACCGCCGGCTTCGTAGTTGTAGATGTGGCAATTGACGTCGCACAGAAGCTCATCGCCGGGTTGCGTGTGCACGTTGACTGCAAGTTGATTCGACATCGTTCCCGAGGGCACGTAGATTGCCGCGTCTTTGCCCAGCAAATCGGCGACGCGCTCTTCGAGTCGACGGACGGTCGGATCGTCGCCGAAGACATCATCGCCCACCTCGGCATTCGCCATGGCGGCGCGCATGCCGGGGCTTGGGCGCGTAACGGTGTCGCTGCGTAGGTCGATCATTGCGATTTCCTTTGCCGCTTGAGGCGTAGCAGGAGCTACCGCTACGCCTCATGCGGCCGTCATTGTTGCTTGTTTTCCAAAAACCAGCGCTCGCCGATCTTCTTCAAGAATACCTTGCGAGCAATCGGGTCGATCTTGCGATCAGGGTTCGCTTCTACGACGCCGACGGCCACATCGCCTTCCTCGGACCATTTCGCTTCCTTGGCGAAAGTGCGCAGGTCCTTGACGAGGAGCGGGTCGTTCTCGAAATACATCATCGTCTCGCGCACGAGTCGATCAAAAGCGAGCAGGCGTTTTCCTTCTTCCTTGCCTTGCGTGAAGTCTCTCTGATAGCGATCGACCCAGTAATCCACAAACGCCGGGTCGGCCATGTGAGCGAGCAGATAATCAACCCTGCCGCCGTTGAGCGCCTTGACGATCGACTTGATCGTTGCCTCGGGCGATCCTTGCGGGTACGTCTCCTGATCGACATCGAAGCCGAAGCGGCGCTCAGACTTTTTCTTGGCGTCGCCATGTGCCGGGGACAGCGCGAGCAACAGGGCGAAAGCGAAGACTCCAAGAGCTCGTGCTGCGTGGCGCATGGTGGTTCTCCACCGTAGGCATCACGCTCCGCGTGATGAGATCGTCACGCGGAGCGTGAGGTCTACGGTAACTGCCTCTCGCGTGGAACGCGATATTGAGTTAGAATATCATTCATGGGTCGGCGTTGACAGGCAAAAGGCGAGCTGGAAGCGTAAACGACCGGAGAATACGAGATGGCAGGCAACACCTTCGGACAACTGTTTCGTGTGACCACCGCGGGCGTCAGCCATGGCCCCGGCTACCTGTGCATCGTCGACGGCTGTCCGCCGGGATTGCCTCTGTCTATCGACGATCTGCTCCCCGATCTGCGCCGCCGTCGGCCCGGACAATCGAGCATCGTCACACAACGCAATGAGGACGACGTGCCCGAGATATGGTCCGGCGTCTTCGAAGGCAAAACCGACGGCACGTCCATCGGAATCCTCTTTCGCAACAACGATCAACGCAGCCACGACTACTCGGATATCAAGGACAAATACCGCCCCGGCCATGCCGACTTCACGTTCGACGCCAAGTACGGGTTTCGCGATTATCGCGGCGGGGGTCGTTCCAGTGCCCGCGAGACGGTGTGCCGAGTCGCCGCCGGCGCCATCGCCAAGAAGCTGCTTGCCCAGGCCGGCATGCGCGTGCTCGGCTACGTCAAACAGGTCGGCTCAGTCGTCGCTGCGATTCCTGATCCGACCGCCGTGACGCTGGCGCAAGTCGAAGCCAACGAGGTGCGCTGTCCTGATCCGGAAAAAGCAGCCGAGATGAAGACGTTGATCGAGGAAATGCGCAAGGAGCGCGATTCGATCGGCGGTGTGTGCGAGCTCGTTGCGGTCGGCGTTCCGGCCGGCCTCGGCGAACCGGTGTTCGACAAGCTGAAGGCCGACCTCGCCAAGGCGCTCCTATCCTTGCCTGCGGTGATGGCGTTCGAATACGGCGCCGGCTTCGGCGTCGCCACTATGCGCGGCAGCCAAAACAACGACGCGTTCGTCCCGCTCGGCGAGCCAGGAGCGTCAGCGACCGGAGGCCGCCGCATCGGCACCGAAACCAATCACCACGGCGGCATTCTTGGCGGCATCTCCAGCGGCGAACCGATCATATGCCGAGTCGCAATCAAACCGACGAGCAGTTTGCCGCAACCGCAGAAGACGGTGACAACGGCCGGCGAACCGACGACGATCGCGACGAAGGGCCGGCATGATCCCTGCCTCTTGCCAAGGTTCGTGCCGATGGGCGAAGCGATGTTGGCCCTGGTGCTGGTCGATCATTGGTTGAGATGGCGAGCGCAATGCGGCTAGCAACCTTCGCTCTGTTCCCTTATGGCGCAGAGTTCCGCCCCTCTGGCTTGGCGCGCAGCAAACTGGGGGCTTGGCCAACGCGTTGGAAAGCCGAATACATCGAGATGACGTCGAGGATCATCGGCATGGGTTGATGTTTCATTTCGACAACGTGGCAAACGGCGAAGACAACATCATCGCCCATCACCGGTTTGTGGCCACACGCGGTCCGCTCGTCTGCGATTCGCAGCCTCGCTCCCCCGTCTGGAATCCGCTGGGCGTCGCCATATCATGTCAAGCGACCTGTATAGAAAAAAACTACCGCATTTGCGATTCCGCGCGCAAAAAAGCCGCGAAGATCCCGTCGAGGCCATATGGGGAGCGGCATGATCGACGAAAGCAACGAAAGCGGAGCCGAACTGGAACGGCTCCGCCCGTATTTGCACGTGATCGCGCGCATGCACCTCGATTTTCGGCTGCGATCTCGCATCGATCCGGAGGACGTCGTACAAGACGTCTTTCGTAAGGCACTGGAGAAATGGGACGAGTGCGCGGAATCCCGCAAGGCTTGGCTGCGGCG
>VGZI01000016.1 GCA_016872605.1 Planctomycetota bacterium | reverse complement strand
GTCCTGACGCCGCGCTTACGCGCCTCGGTAAACACGGGGACGAGTTCGTCCTGCGCGACCGCGGGCATCACCAGATAACCGCCAAGGTAGAGGACTTTCGCCTCGCCCAAGAGGTTCATGGGAATATCAGACGCGCGAAAGTCACGGTTAGCGCCAAACGTGTGAATGAAACGGCGATCCTGGCCCTTAACGTTGACAATCAGCGTTTGGCTCGTGTCGAGTCCGGCGCTGGTTTTCAGATTCGAGACGTCGACGCCGCTTTCACGCAGAATGTCGGAGACGACTCGGCCAAAGACATCGTTGCCGACGCGACCGACGATGGAGACGCGCGTCTGCATCTTGGCGAGATCGACCGCGGCGTTAGCGGCGCAGCCACCGACGGTGAGCAACATGCCGTCCGCCATGACGAGTTCGCCGGCGGCTGGCAGATGCGAAATTGGCGTGCACACATGATCCGCCACGATGATGCCGGCGCACAGGACGTCGATCATCTTGATTCTCCGATGGGAAGGTCCCGGGTGCGCATACTCCCGATCCCCGGGGTTCGGAAGTACCCTCACCCCGGGGCTTCACCAGTGAGCGTTCTCCCGAACCCAGAAATTCGGGAGCACCTTCATCCCGGTGCTTCGGCCGCGAGTTCATGGGGGGCGAGGAGGGTGCACGGATACACATCGATGTTGCGTGCGAGCCAGAAGGCAACCACGCCGGCAAAGATGACCCATGCCATCCAGGTCGGAACAATGATCGGCTCGACCTGTTTGTCGGTCCACATCTCATAAGCGAAACGCGCGATCCAGAACCCGGCGACCGGCAACGCGACCACGACGAGAGGATTAAAGGCAAACGCCTGAGCAAAGTTACCGTGCGTAAGCGCCGCCAGGCTGCGCGTGACACCGCACCCGGGGCAGTACAATCCAGTCGCCCAGAACAACGGACACGGCGGGTAGAACCGCGCCGTCTCCGGCGAATGCAGGTAAAGCAGCGTCGCGCCGACCGGCAAGACAACCGCGGCGATCCCGACGATAATCAAACGCATGCGAAATCGCGCTCGCGATTCGGCGACGGCTTCGGAAACAGGTTCGTCGGTTGCCATGATTCTGTGGGGCACGTTTTCAACGTGCCCTTTTGCGACAATGGCACGTTAGAAACGTGCCCCACGGACAAATGACTCTCGTTACATTTTCGCGATCGGCTTGGTCACCATCAAGAGAAATGTCGGATTGAGCGCCTCGAAGCGCAACGTTTCCAGTTGCTCAGTGCCGCGGGCGATGTTGACGAGCATGCCGTGCACGGGCGGAGCAATTTGCTTGAGGGCGGCATAGACCGAGCCGAGACCTTCGAGCGATGCGACGTTCACCACCAGCCGGCCGCCGGGCCGCAGGGCGTTGAACGCCGATTCCAGTAAGCGCGTTGCCTCGTGGCGGATGCCGCCGACGAAGATCGCGTCCGGCGCGGGCAGCCCGGCAAAGACGCCCGGCGCCGTGCCGTGGATCGCAGTGATGTTCTTGACGCCGAAAGTCTGGGCGTTGGCGACAATAAGATGGTAGTCGGCGACATCTTGCTCGATGGCGTAGACCATGCCGCCGCTGGCGAGTTGGGCCGCCTCGATGGCGACCGAGCCTGACCCGGCCCCGATGTCCCACACGACGCTGCCCGGTTGCACATCGAGTTGGGCCAAGACGATCGCCCGCACCTCGGCTTGCGTGATTAAGCCGCTCTTGGGCCGGCTTTGAATGAAGACGTCGTCGGGATTGCCGAAACGCCGGAACTGCGTCGGCGTGCGTTGAAGGTCGGGCCGGCCGGGCTTGCGTTTCAGGATCATGACGTTGAGCGCGTCGAACTCCATGTCTTGAATCTCGGCCAGCTCCCCCTGCGTGACGCGTTCATCCGGGGCGCCGAGGTTCTCGCACACGAAGGCGCGAAAATAATCGATGCCGCGAGCCAAAAGCTGCTTGGCGATGGTCGGTGGATCTTCTTCGTCACTGGTGAAGATGCCGACGGTGTCGACAGTGCGAATCCGGTCCAGCACGCTCTCAAGGGAATGCGTGGCGAGGTTGGTGAGGTAGGCTTCTTCCCACGATTCCTTGATGCGCGCGAAGGCGAGCTGCATGCTAGAGACGTGGGGCCAAACCTCAAAGCGGTCTTCGCCGAGCTTGTCGCAGAGGTAGCGAGCGACGCCGTAGAAGAGGGGATCGCCGCCGGCGACGACGACCATGCGTTTCTTGCCCAGGTTGGTTTCGAGCGTCTGTACGACCTCGTGAAGATTGGCGCCGATGGGTAGGCGCTGAGCCGGTAGTTCGCTGACGACTGCCAGTGTCGATTCGGAACCGAGGATCAACTCGGCGGATTGCAAGAGTTCGCGCGGCTTCCCCGTCAGGCCATTCAAGCCGTCGCTGCCGACGCCGATGATGTGGATTTTGGGTTCCAACATGTTCGTTTGCGTTTAGCGCCCGCATGGCGCCATGTGGGCGCTAAACGGATGCGGGTGTTATCGCGCCGCCGCGACGACTTTCTTCGCCGCGTCGGTCAGGTCCGTCGCGGTTGTCAGATTCAATCCGCTTTCCTGCAAGATGCGCCGGCCGTCGGCAACATTCGTTCCCTCCAGGCGCACCACAAAAGGCACGGTCGGCTTGACTTCCTTGAATGCGGCAACGACGGCGTTGGCGATGGTGTCGCATTTCATGATGCCGCCGAAGATGTTGATCAGCACCGCTTTGACGCGGGTATCGCTCAGTAAAATGCGCAGCGCTTCGGTGACTTGTTCCTTGTTGGCCCCGCCGCCGACGTCAAGGAAGTTAGCCGGTTCGCCGCCGTGGTATTTGATGATGTCCATCGTGCTCATGGCCAGGCCCGCGCCGTTGACCAGGCAGCCGATGTTCCCCGTTAGGCTGATGAAGCTCAGCCCCGCGCGGGACGCTCGAAGCTCGGCCGGGTTCTCTTCGGCTTCGTCGAGCAATGCTTCGATGTCGGGGTGACGAAACAGAGCGTTGTCGTCAAAGGTGATCTTGGCGTCGAGGACGATGACCTCTCCTTTGGGGGAGACGACGAGCGGGTTGATCTCGGCGAGCGTGCAGTCCTTATCGAGAAACACCTTGGCCAAGGCCAGCATGATCTTTTCAGCCTGAGCTACCTGCTCGCCGGTGAACTCGAGATCATAGGCCAGACGGCGCGCCTGGAATGGCTGCATGCCATGCTCGGGGCTAATCGCCACCTTGAGAATCTTCTCGGGGCTGCGCGCGGCGACTTCTTCGATCTCCACGCCTCCCTCGGCACAGGCCATCATGATCGGCATGCCGATGGCGCGATCGAGGACGACGCCGACGTAGATCTCGCGGGCGATGTCGGCCGCCTCCTGGACGAGCACCTTGGAAACCTTCTGTCCATCCTCACCGGTCTGCTTGGTGACGAGCGGATACTTGAACATGACGTCAGCGACTTTAGCGCAGTCGTCGCGGGTCTTGATGAACTTGACGCCGCCGAAGTCGGCGCCGCTGTTCTTGAAGCGGCCTTTGCCGCGCCCGCCGGCGTGGACCTGGGCTTTGAGAACGACCGGGCCGCCCATGCGATCGAACGCGGCCAGGACTTCGCCGGTGTTGCAGGCGACGACACCGCGCGGCACCGACGCGCCGGCGGCGGCGAGAAGCTCCTTGGCTTGATATTCGTGGATCTTCATGCGGGATGCCTCGAAGAAATTGCCATAGAAAAAAAATGCCGCAGCACAATCGCGCTGCGGCATGAAATGGGATCAACCGAGCTCGTGGGCTACTTCCAGTACTCTTCGACCTTCTTGTCCTTGACGAAATCGTAGGTGTTCGACGTCGCGTCCTGATCCTGGTCGAGGACAACCGTGGTCTTCATGCCACCGACTTCGATGGTCAAAGTGCCGTTGAGCTTCATCGAGAGTTTCGATGATTCGAAGCGGCCCTTCTCGCGATCGAAAGTGGCTTCGCCCTTGCCGTCGGTGGCAGTGAGCTTGGCTTCATGGATAACGAAGGGCAGGCCAGCTTTTTCGGCGGGGGCCTCATAGGTCAGCTTTGTCTCGATGCCGATCTTGTCTTTTTTGTCCTTGAGTTCGACATATTTGAAGTCGAATTTGGTCTTGTACTTGCCGATCGGTCCGAGATCGAGGTCGCTTTCACGGTTCCATGTCTTGCCGGTGGCCAACTCGGCGACATCCTTGGGGAACGCAAACCAAGTCGGCTCGGCCATCTTTTCCAGGGCCTTCTTGCTCAGGATGTGCTTGAGCAGGTTCTGCATCTGCGGATTGATTTCGCTGAGGCCCTTGATGAAGGCTGCGTCGCCATCGACCCCTTCTACTTTCTGCAGATCGGAACTGATCGTGAAGGTAAGCTCCTGCTTTGTGAGAGCTTCGAAGAAGTCGGTCATCGGGTTCTTGGCCTTGGTTGGGCTGGTGGAGTCATAGACGATCTTGTTGCCGCCGATGTTGATCTCCATCTTGACGCCGATGATCTTTTGCTTGACGACGTAGTTCCCCTTGGCGTCCTTGTCCTGGGCCGACCATTCGATGAGGAAGGTTTGTTCCTGCGTCTGGATGACGGTCTGGTTTTGGACCTTCATCTCCTGCTTGGTGCGCGTGTATTGTTTCTGGATGAACTTGTTTCCCTTGTCGAAGGCGCTGAAGGCTGCCGCCGCGCCGGCTTTCGGCGGATCGACTTTCTTCTCGTCCTTGGGATCGGGCTTCTTGATGTCCTTCGGATCGACCTTTTTCTCGTCCTTGGGATCGACTTTCTTCACATCCTTGGGATCGACCTTTTTCTCGTCTTTCGGATCGACCTTCTTCGTGTCAACCTTTTTATCATCTTTCGGATCGACCTTCTTATCGTTAGCGAAGGCATTAAACTGGGTCGTGCCGATCAAGCACGCCAAGCCGAGCAGGAAAAGGCCGATGCCGAACAGACGCCATACGTTCATGTTGTTCCTCCCGGTGGAAACCGGAACCTTCAAAGAGCCAATTGAAATCAAAATCCCGAAAACGGACGGACCGTTTTTTTACGCGTGGGTCACGGAAAAACAAGGCAAGGACAGCCTGTTTTTGCCTGCACGAGTCGAAACCGTGAGGCAGCTATTGTAGAAAAACGCTACGGAAAAGGGCTACATTATTTTCAAATTCTTCGCTCGGAGCGGTTGACATTTGTCACGTAATCACCCGCCTCTACGAGGCGGGGCTAAACGAAGTACGTCGCCACACAACCATTGGTTCGACCCAGGGAGTTTGATCCATGAATTTGTTGACAACGTTTCGCGGCTCAATGATGGAGGGTTTTCTGCCCGGCGGCTGGAACCTCGAGAAGATCGACCGCCTGGCTGATTTTTCCGGTGACGCCATGGTCAAACGCTGTTCGTGGTGGCATCCGAAGTTCGAACCGGTGGCCTGCGGCTCTTTGGCGGATTTCGATACCTACATGGGCCATGAAATCGCGCGAGAAATCCAGCTGACCAAGCAAGCCGGTCGGCCCTTGGCGATCATTCTGCCGGTCGGCCCGATGGGCATGTATCGCTGGGCGGTGTATTTTCTCAAGGAATGGGGCGTCAGCTGTGAGCACGTGCACGGGTTCAACATGGACGAATGGGCCGACAAGGACGGCAACACGCTGCCAGCCGACAACTCCGGCGCATTCCAGTACGCGATGGAGCAAGCGTTTTACGGTCCTCTTGGCTCGGCAACGGTGCCGAAGTCGCAGCGGCATTTCGCGCTCAAGAACGAGTTGCCGACCTACGCCACCCAGATCGCCGACTTGAAGAAGAAGGGAGCCAAGCTCGACACGGTATTCGGTATCGGGCGGGTCTGCCACATCGCTTTCTGGGAGCCACACTTCGCTGCCGAGTTCAAAACTGAAGCCGAATGGAAAGCACAAACGCATCGGCTCGGCGCCCGCCTGCATCCGTTGACCATAGAGCAGAACGCACTGACGAGCTTCAGGAGCCGAACGACTCTCGTGCCGGCATTCGCCAACACGATCGGCCCCGCGCTCTTCTTGGCAGCGGATCACATCATCGGCGGCGCGGACGGCTCCTTTGGCCGCGGCATGCAATGGCAAGGCTTGTCGCTAAGGATGACATTGCAGCATGAGCCGACGACGTGGATACCGAGCACATACATGCCGACGTTGGCGGGGCGGTTGTTTTTCTTGAAGGAGTTGGCGGAACCGTTGGTGGCCGAGTGTAATTGAGTGTTTACGATTAGCGCTCGCGTCGCGCCATGCGAGCGCTAAACGTGAACGTGTCATTCTGGCAGCGGCTGGTCCTTGGTCTCAGGCAGGAACGGCAGGACGAAGAACCCGACCAGGAACACCAGGCACATCGTCACGCCGGCATTGCGCAAGCTCTGCACGTGGTCGCCCGAAATCCCCTGGAAGAAGCTCTCGAGCGCCGTTTTCACGAGCGGCCCCAGCGCCGCCGCGAAGCGGCCGACGTTGTAGCAGAAGCTCGTACCGGTCGAACGCAGTCGAGTCGGGAACAGTTCCGGAAAGTAAATGGCATACCCGCCGAATAACGACAATTGACAAAATCCCATGATGGGAACGAGCACAAAAATCTGCCAGAAGTCGTGCAAAAGCCAAAAGACGGCCGCCGTGCTCAAGAAGGCCGCCGTCAACGCGATCACGAAGGACGGCTTTCGACCGATGTGCTGCGCTAGCACGCTGAACCCGTAGATGCCGAAGAACGCGCCAAGATTGATCATGAGCGAAGTGTAGCTCGACCAGCGCGACAGTCGGCCGCTGATGGCCGGTTCCGCGGACGCCTGGAGCTTCTTCATGGCTTCCGGGAAACTGCGATTGTCGTCTTCATATTCAGCGCGAATCTTTGTCCATTGCTGAACGAGCTCGCCGTCGTTTTTCGCTTTCGCCTCGACAATTTTTTCGTCGTAAACGGCCGCGGCAACTTCCTTGCGCTGCACGTACCGGATGAGGTCGGGCGTGAAGAATCCGACCGACCACAATCCGATGATGCCGGAGCAACCAAGGATCAACCCAAATATGGCATGCTTGCGCCAGCGCGGGTCGGCGAACAATTCCGTATAGGAGCCAAGCTCCTGCTGTGGCGGCGGCGGCGCCGGCGATGGATCGGTCGGCGGTGGACTGGGATAGGGAGGCTCCCCTGACGCGATCCCGGTCGGCGAATCGCTCGGTTGCACCGGCGTTGTCGCGTCCGCCGGCGGCGGTTCGTCGGCCTTCTGACCCGAAGCTTTCTGCCACGCCTCCGGCTCCTCGAGACCCCAGCGAATCACGACGGCCAGGAGCGCCGGCAGTGCCCCGATCAGGAACATGACGCGCCACGGACTCGTCACCAGCCCCTCTTCCTCGGCAATGCCCAGGCCGAGATTAATGAACGCCGCTGTGATGTTCCCTACTGCCGACAAAGCTTGAAGTAGTCCAATCGCACCGGTGCGTGCCGAAGACGGCATCACCTCGGCGACGAGTGCGACACCCACGGCGAACTCGCCTCCCACGCCGAGTCCCGTCAGGAATCGATAAAACGCGAAATCCCATAGACCGATCGATAACGCACTTAATCCCGTGCACAACGAATATAACACGATGGTGATCAGCATCGTTTTGGCCCGCCCGATGCGATCGCCCAGCATACCGAAAAAGAGCCCGCCGCATGCCCATCCCGCGATAAACAACGAGGTCGAAATGTCGCCCGCCTGGCTGCGCCGAGCTGCCGTCACCTTCGCTTCCTCGCCGCTTTCGGCCACAACGAGGTCTTTCATCGCTGCCGGTCTCGCCAGTACGAACAACTGCTGGTCCATCGTGTCAAACAGCCAGCCAAGCGCCGCCACGACGAGAACGAACCAGTGATAGCGCGTCAACTGCGTCCACCACGGGGCCGATTCAGTTACAGGCGATGACGCCGAATTTGGATTTGCCGGTTCGTCAACATGATGCATGATGCGTACTCCGACGGCAGGGGAAAGAGTTGAAGATAGACCATTTCAAACGCAAAGGAAAGGAAAAAGTTAGCCCGGTGCCCATGTCGTTCCAGCGCAAGCGTGGCGTCATGCGAACGCTAAACGAAGGCGGGAGGGGGTGATACAATGAAGAGGCGATCGCCGAGGTGGTGTAACTGGCAGCCACGCGGGACTTAGGATCCCGTGCCGCAAGGCGTAAGGGTTCGACTCCCTTCCTCGGCACTGAGCAAAAAATCAGAGCCTGAAGCGTTAGCGAAGTGCTTTTCCTTCGCTAACGCTTCAGGCTCTGATCGGTTTTCACTGCCGTAATCGAGCTCGGACTCATCTCTCCGGGCGGGCCGGAACCGCGGGGACCGGCTGCGGCGGAACGACGTCGATGTCACGCTGCGGCGGGACCGGAACAGGCGCCGGCGCCGGCAGCGGCTGAATCTTCACCGGCGGTACCGGACGAATCCCAGGACGCGGATTGATCGGGTTCGGAACCGGCACAGGAACCGGACCCGGCTCGATCACGCCAGGCTGGATGATCCCGCCCTTGGCGTTTGGATCAGCGACCAGCCGTTGCACGCGATATTTGCCCTGGTTTTCGTCGAGCCATTTTTGCATGGCCGTGAAGATGTCGGCTTGCGTGCGGACGTTGATCGGGTTGTAGCCGTCCTTCGGGCTGACGCCCAGTTGGTTGAACAACTCGAACGGGCTGGGAATAGCGTTGCCGAACACCGCGCCTTGCTTCCAGTCGCCTTCGGCAAGGGCCTTGAGGATCAGCTTGCTTTCCTCGGCGTCGACCGCCTCAAGTTTCATGGGACGACCGGTCGGATTGTCTGGCATGCGATACTTGGTGATGAGCACGGCGGCCGCGGTGTAGCGGTCCTGGCGATCGTCCGAACGCAGTGCCTTGACCGGGTCGGTCAGAACGCGGGCGATTTGCTTGGCCGTCTTCACCTGGCCTTCAAAGCCGGGGTTGTTCTGGCTGGCCACGAAGCCCTGGTAGTTCGGCGACAGGTAGAAGTTCTCCTTGTGATGCTTGTTGACCGTGAACATCCCGTCTTGGCCGACGGCGAGTTGAATCTGCGGCATGTAGCCGGGGAACACGCGACGGCCCGGCAGCGGCTGAATCGCCGGTTGGCCTGGCGCCGGGGCCGGCAATATTTGAATACCGCCACCCGGAGGAACGTTCGGGCCTCCGTTTTGCACGACAAAACCGATGCGCACTTGCTTGGTCTCCGGCTTCAGGCCGAAGATCGCGTCGCTGACCTGGACTACCGCCACGCGATAGGTGACCTTCGGGCCGTTGGCGACTTGCGTCGCTTCGACGTCCATCGGCTCAATGGCGATGACACGGCCAACGAAGATGGCGTCGGCTTGTGCCATGCGACTCCCGCCGCCCAGGCGAGGTCCGCCGGGCATGATTGCAATGTCCGCACGAGCGTTGACTGCGGGCAGAATCTGCACTTGAACCGGAGGCGCGCCTTGTACTTGAACCTGAATCTTCTGGACTTGGGGTTGCGCTGGTGCGGGCAGATCTTGAACCTGTGCCACTGCGACATTGGCGAGCACCAGCGTGCCGCACGCCAACGAGAGAGAAACGAACCACTTTCGCATGAACAAACTCCTTAAACTTGGAAACAACTCATTATTTTGTAAGACGGATTCGAGGGGTCCATCGATTGCAAGGTACTCGATATTGTATGAAAAAGTCCCTCCCGCATCATTACGAAAAATAATTTTAGGACGGCTTCATGATGGCGTCGGACCTCCCGCAAGTCAAACTCAAAATTGTTCGCCGATCTTCCCATCCGTGGATTTTTCAGAAGATGGTCGAGAAGCCCGCCGACCGTATTCCCCCAGGCACGATTGTTGATATCGTTGATAAAGATGGTCAATGGTCAGGTCGAGGATTCTTTAACTGGCATTCACGTATAGCTTTACGCCTACTCACTGCCAAAAAAGATGAGCTGTTAGACGCCGACTTCTTCGCTAATCGGATCAAGCGTGCTGTCGATCTGCGGCAAGACGCTCTGAAATTGGATGACGTGACGAGCGCATATCGACTGGTCCATTCCGAGGGAGATGGGCTAAGTGGGTTGGTCGTCGATCGATTTGGCTCGACGATTGTAATCGAGTTTTTTTCGGCTGGAATGTTCCGCGTGCGCCAGATTGTGCAAGATACGTTGTCCGGACTCTTTCCCGGCAGTTCGTTCTACTGGTTTGCCGAGGAGCACGTGCAGAAGCAAGAGTCGTTCGACTGCCGGCCGCCGGAAGCGCCGCCGCCAGGGGTGATCACGGAGCATGGCGTGCGTTTTCGGGTCGCGCCGGGGAGCAAACACAAGACTGGCTTCTTCGTTGACCAGCGCGACAATCGCAAGTTTTTCGCCGGCTTCTGTGCCGGCAAGCGCGTGCTTGATCTGTGCTGCAACACCGGTGGGTTCGCCGTCTACGCCAAGTCGCTTGGTCAAGCCGACGAGGTGGTCGGCGTCGATGTCGACGAGGAAGTCATCACGCTAGCCAAGCAAAATGCCAATCTCAACCAGGCCAAGATCCGCTTTGTGCAGGGCGATCTGTTCACCTGGTTGCGCGACACATTGCCTTCAGGCCAACGATTCGACGTGGTCGTGCTCGATCCGGCTAAGCAGACGCGCGATCGAGAGGAGATCGACTATGCGCTCAAGCGTTATTTCGACATGAACAAGCTGGCGCTGCAAGCGGTGGCGCCAGGCGGGATCTTTTTGACTTGCTCCTGCACGGGACTAATATCGGAAGAGATGTTTCTGGAGACATTGCGCCGCTCCGCCTGGCAAGTGGGCCGCACACTGCAAATCCTGCGCGTCGCCGGCGCGGGGGCGGATCATCCGTTTCTGGTCCACGTGCCGGAGGGGCGTTACCTGAAGGCCGTTTTTTGCCGGGTGGAATAAATTCTCCACGATAGACACAGCGCGACTGAGCCGCAACGATTTCAAATTCCATCACGAGAGCATGAAGGTGCGAAGGCACGAAGAGGTTAGGAAGGAAACTTGAACTTGTTAAGATTCAACTTCTCTCTTTTTTCGTGTTTTCGTGATGGAATTTTGAATCGAATCCCTCGCGGAATTTAGTCGGACTCCGCGCAGAAATTGGTTGTTAGTGACACGAAGGAAACGAAAGGGGGCGATTTGATGATGCGGCCATTCTTGACCATCGCGATTCTTGGAATCATCGGTTCGCTGGCCCATGCCGACAATTGGCCGGCGTGGCGTGGGCCGCGCGGCGACGGCAGTTCGTCGGAGCGCAATCTGCCGCTCACCTGGAGCGCGACGGATGGCGTGCGCTGGAAGGCGCCGCTGCCCGAACCCGGCAACTCCACGCCGATCATCTGGGGAGATCGCATTTTCCTTACGCAAGCGCTCGACGGCGGCAAACGGCGGGCACTCCTCGCTTTTGACCGAATCACCGGCAAGGAACTCTGGCGCCACGTCGTGCCATGCAGCGTGCAAGAAACGACGCACAAGCAAAACCCGCCCTGCTCCGGTTCCCCCGTGACCGACGGCAAAGCTGTCTACGCCCAGTTTGCGTCGGCCGGCATCGTCGCTTGCGATTTCGACGGCAAGCTGCTCTGGCAACGCGATCTTGGACCCATCGTGTCGCGCTGGGGCAATGGCTCCAGCCCCATCCTCTACAACGATTTGGTCATCGCTTTCCACGGACCCGGCGAGCCCGACACGTTTCTCATCGCTCTTGAAAAGCAGACCGGCAAGACGATGTGGAAGACGAAGGAAACAGCGATCAACAGCCCCGTCTTCGGCTCCTGGAGCACACCCATTATCGTCAAGGTGGGTTCGCATGACGAACTGGTCATGCCGTTGCCTGGCGAGAAGGTCGGCGGCGAAGGCCTGTTCAAGGGATACGATCCGAACACCGGAAAAGAACTCTGGAGTTGCAGGGGACTCGGAAACGAAATCTACGCCATGCCCACGGTCAACGCCACGCGCGATCTGATTGTCGGTATCTCAGGCCACAACGGCCCGCTCGTCGCCGTCAAGCCTGGTGGTAAAGGCGACGTCACCGCGACGCACCGCGTCTGGCGCGCTGCAGGCAAAAATCCACAGCGTGTCGGCAGCGCCGTCTTCCATGACGGACGACTCTACCTCGCCGATGCGCCGGGAACGCTTGAGTGCATCGATCCGAAAACAGGTGAGCCCCTCTGGAAGGAACGCCTCGACGGAAACCTGTGGGGCTCAATCCTCGTCGCCGACGGCAAATTGTACGTCAGCAATCTCGAAGGGGAGACGTTCGTGCTCGCCGCGGGTCCGAAGTTCAAGCTGCTGGCCCGCAACAAGATCGCCGAGCCGACCTACGCCACCCTTGCCGTTTCGGACGGCGAGATTTTTGTGCGGACGTATCAGCATCTGTACTGCATCGGCAAAGCGAAGTGAACTGGAATTTTCAGAGCCCGAAACGTGAGCGAGGGTTTTCGCGGTCTCCCTCGCTTACGCTTCGGGCTCTGACAAATCTGCATTACGCCTTCTCCACAGGCGCCGGCGTGCTGGCGCGGTCCGATTCCTGGCACGGATCGTACTGCTCACACCCGCAGGTTTCTTCTTGCTCTTTGAGAAACTCTTGTTCTTGTGCAGCGTCCATGACCGGCTGACTGAGGAAGTACCACGCGCCGACTGCCGCGGCCCCGACAATTATCAGCAGCACAAACAAGGCGAACGCAATGTAAATCGCCACTTCCACGGCAACGCCTCCGTTAGCCCTTGGCACGTCGAACATCGAACGGCTCCGGGCTGGCGGGCGCCAGCGGGCCGGACGTCTTGCAACTCGGGCATGTGCAGTTCTCGCCCTGCTTGCCCGACGCGCAGAATAGGGTGCCGCAAATACAGTTGACGACCAGCGGGTTTTCGCAATAGGGGCACGGTGGCATGCCTTCAAGCATCGCGGACGTCACCGACGGAACCGATTCGCTCGTGTCCCGGCCTCCTTTTTCCTCCTTCCCCTCGAGGACATGTGCCCCGAGGGGGACGTAAGTTTCGCCATGCGGCCGCCGCGCGAAACGCATGATATACGCTCGGCCGTCCTTGGAGCAACGTCCACGCAAGAAGACTTGCCGAGGCCGACCGTCGTCATAGCCGGACTCCATCGGGGCGACTTCGAGCACATCTTCGGGCAAGGCAGGCAGCACCTGAGTGTTGGCGTCATCGCCGCGTTCGAGTGCCTGGCTGGTCGTTTGCACCGACGCCGACAGCCAAACGAAGACTTTGCGCCACGCCTGCGGCGACATGTCCTTCATTCGCAGGACGATGTCGGTCAACTCGCGAAGCGTGTCGGTGTCGGCGTCCGGGCCGCAGGCGATCGCATACAGGTTGGCGATCGCCGAACGCGACGCCTTGAACTCCTCGGCAACGGCTTCCCATTCATCGGTCGGCTCGCCGTCGGTGAAAAGGATCACCAGGGCCTTGTAATCGCCTTTCGTATTCGGCGTGGTCTTGATGACTTCGCGGTCGATGCACTGTTTTACAAGCCTCAGCGCGCTGCCCATCGCCGTTCCCGTGCCGACCAAGAGCTGCGGCGGCTGGAAGTTCATGACTTCCGTCAGAGGCACGGCCTGCTTGGCGGTGCG
The DNA here is from genome assembly GCA_016872605.1 of Planctomycetota bacterium. Taxonomy (GTDB): domain Bacteria; phylum Planctomycetota; class Planctomycetia; order Gemmatales; family Gemmataceae; genus SIAQ01. Next base: position 47,158 of record VGZI01000016.1, on the reverse strand, counting down.
CGAGAAAGTGATGACGCTCAGGTAGGCGCTTTCAACAGCCATCGGATCGGCACGAAGGGCCGCCAGCATGGTTTCAACGCCCTTGCTCAGCTCGTCGATCGCGTCGCCGGCCATCGATTCGGAGCAATCAAGCAACAAATAGATCGGTAAACGCCTGGTATATGCGGACATGGGAACATCTCTCCAAACTTCAAGAACTTCGTTGACTTAGAAACGCCTACTCGGGTCGAGGATTGCCTTTCTTGGATCATAGCCGTATTGGGCGATGAACCACAGAGAAAAACGTGCTACCCCGCGCCGCCGTCGATGCCGAACGCCGCGTAGCCGTATATATCGGTAACTTTGCACCAGGGGCAAGTCAGAGAAATCGGCTCGGTGATCATGGGGCAACAATGGAAGTGCCCTTTTGAGCAGGCGCCCACCAGTGGATTCTTGCAATACGGGCAGGGCAATGGATCGCCCAACTGCTCCGAACCGATCTGCGGGCCTTTCGCATCGTTGACGCCTTCCATGTCGAAATCGTCGAGCGGATGCACGCCCAGGCATTTGTACGGCGTCCCGGCGAGCGAATATCGCACCAGGAAAAAACCGCCATTGCGCAGGCATCGGGCATGCAGAAAGAAATGGCGCCCCGCTTCCGGCTGGTTGCGGGCCACGCCCTTTTTGGCGACCTCCAGGCATTCAGCCGGCAGGTCGGGCAGGTTGATGGGGCGATCGCCCCCGCGTTCGAGGGCTTGACTGGCGCTCGACACCGATGCCGTTACCCACTTGAAGAACCGCGAGAAGGATGCCTCTTTCGAGTCGTTCATCGAGATCACGACATCGGTGACGCGGCGCAGTTTGTCCAGATCGGCGTCCGGACCGCAGCCGATGCCGATGACGTTTGCTTTCTTGCCGCAGATCGTGGTGCGAATGCGATCGGCGATCGCTTCCCAGACATCGGTCGGCTCTCCGTCGGTGACGATGAAGCAGACGGGCTTGTAGTCCCCTTTTTGCTCACGCGTGGTTTTGACGATTTCACGCTCAAGGCATGATTCCAGGAGCGCCAGCGCTGCTCCGAGCGCCGTGCCCGAGCCGAGCTTGAGGCGCGGGACGTTGAACTTGAACACCTCGGTCAAGGGAACCAGTTGCCGGGCCACGCCGGAAAACGTGATCAGGCTCAGGGCGGCGGATTCGAGCGCCATCGGGTCGCTGCGGAGTTCGTTGACCATGGTCGCCAGGCCCAGTGTCAGCCCGTCGAACGATCCGCCCGCCATCGATTCCGAGCAATCCAAGAGTAAGTAGATCGGCAAACGTCGATAGTAGGTGGACATTGGCGATGCCTCATCTTTCGTCACCACGCCTCTCCCTCCGGGAGAGGAGTTGGGGGTGAGGGGAGAGCGCGCAAAACGCAAGGTAATCGACCCTCACCCCTGCCCCTCTCCCAGAAGGAAAGGGGGCACGAGGATGTTCACGAAGTCGTATTGTCAATCATCTGAACTTTGCAACCGTGAGCGATCGACTGGGCGCCGCCGAGGTTGTTGAGCAATTCGCACTCTTCCAGAGCGCCGGCGGCATGCTGGAAGGCCCAGAGACCGACGCCCTTATTGCGCTTAATGTTGCATTGCCGAAGCATCGGGTTGCCTTGCTTGGCGATGGCGACCCCCATGAGGGCGTTGTCGGTGATGTCGCAGTCTTCGATGGTGCCTGCGCCTTCGTCGACAACCAAAAGGCCGGCGTGTTTGCCGTCGCGAATTTTGCACTTGCGCAGTATTGGATTCGCCTCGCTGAGAATGGCGACGCCGGCCCAGACGTTTTCGGAAATCTGGCAACTCTCAATCGCTCCGGCGCTGCTTTGCTGCACGATCACGCCGGCGTGACGATTCTCGCTGACCTGGCAACGCCGAAGTATCGGCTTGCTCTCCCGGCTAATGTGCACGCCCGATCGGCGGTTCTGCGATATCACGCAATCTTCAAGCGTGCCCTGGGCTCTGTCGTGGCAGACGACGCCGATCTGATGGTTGCCGTGAATCTTGCATTTTCGAAGCGTCGGGTCGCTGAAGGCGCGAATCTCAACGCCCAGGCGCGCATTGCTGACGATCTGGCACTCTTCGAACAACCCGAGCGCCTGATCGGCGAAGAGAATGCCGGCTTGCTTGTTGTAGATGATTTTGCAACGGCGAAACGTCGGCTTGCTGGGCTGCTTGATTTCGACGCCGGCGCGGGCATTTTTGGAGATTTCGCAATCATCGAAGGTGCCGGCGCCTTTTTTGTGGATGCAGACGCCAGGAAACTCGCCGTCGCGAATCTTGGTGTTGCGGAACTGTGGATTGCCGCCGTCGGATATTTCGACGTTGGCGAGCGCGTTGGCGTGGATGTCGCAATCTTCAAAGGCGCCTCGGCCGCGATCGTGGACCATGACGCCGGCTTGCTTGCCGTGGTGGATGGCACAGCGACGGACGACCGGGTCGGCGCCCTGGCGGACCGCGATGCCGGCGTGTCCGTTGGCGAAGATCTCGCAGTCCTCGATCAGAGCCTGGGCGTGGTTGAAAAGGAGGATGCCGGCCGATTTCGAGTCGTGAATTTTACAACGGCGCAAGGTGGGACTGGACATCGCCCCGCTGACGCCGACGCAAGCGAGCGCGCCGCCGGAGATGTCGCAATCGTCGAGCACTAACTCGCCGCTGGCGATGCAGACGCCGAAGCGTTCCTTGCCGCTCCGGCCGGCGGCGCGAAACGTGACGCCGCGAACGACGGCGTAGGCGGCATGCATGCGGACGCAATTGCCGTCGATGCTCTCAATCTTGATCTGATCGCGTGGCCCGACGCCTATGATCTCGACGTGCTTGTCGATCAGGAGCGATTCCTGGTAGACGCCGGGCTTGACGCGAATCGTGGCGCCGTTCCCCGCTTCCTGGATGGCGCGCGTCACCGTCGTGTAGTGTTCCCCTTTGCCGACGACCAGCAACATCGGCGGAGGCGCGGGAGCGGCCTTCACCGAGGGTGGTTGCGGCGCCGGCGGAGGGGTCGGGCTCGCTTCTACCGGTTTTGGCGTCACAATCGGCGGCGGTTCGACGGCCGGTTTGGACGCGTGTGCTTCCGGACACTCCCACAGATCGGGATGAATCGTAACCGAATCGGCACTCACTCCTGCCGCCGTCGCTGGATTCACGGGTGTGGACTGCTCTGAACCGTCCCACACGTTCTGCCCGGCGCCACTGCGGGCGTCTTCGCGTTCGCGATTGACGATGTCCGCAACCAGGGCAATTCGACGAACCAGCTGTGGCGATTGCAGGTCCAGATCGCCGCGAAGCCGAGTGCCGGTCGTCATCACTTCGATCTTGATGGCGACTTCGACGGGCGCACCGGCCGGAATGTTCCGTGGCTGAACATGGACGCCTTCGATGTGCGATTGAAGCGTGCAGGGTACGGGAACCGTGACTGTGAAGCACATTTCATGCGGCTGCCCCGATTTCAGCCCGCCGAAAGTCAGCTTGCGGGGATAGACCCACGTTCCCTCTTCCCCGGCAAGTCCGACAGCGTGACCGCGCACCGCGACATCGCTGAGACTGACCTTGACGTTGTCGGCGACACGAAGAGCGCAGCCGGTGGGCCCATCGACGGCCGCGGAATCGCCGGTGATCTCGACGTTGAGCTTTCGCAGTTGAACGCCGTCGGACTCGATGGACACCACGGGCCCGGCCGGCGCCCAGATGGAAACGCCGTTACCTTCGAGCGTCAACGGTCGGCGCACGACGATCGGGCCTTGAAACTCGCGACCCAGCGTGTCGAGTTTCAGAACGCCCTCTGGCGGAGCGAGATCGATTTGTTCCTGAAGGAAACTCATGGTGTTGGGGTGGCGTTTGGCCAAAACTCCCCTCTCCCGAAGGGAGTGGGGTTGGAGGGTGAGTGGAAACCTCGCAATCGCGTGATATCCAACCCTCACCCCTGCCCCTCTCCCAGAGGGAGAGGAGTGTTGACTACGTCAAATCATTTTAATGCTAACCAGTCGGCCGTGTTCTTCCTTGGACAAGCGAATTTCGTTTCCTTCCTTGAGCAGGCATCCCTTTCCCTTGGGCACGGGATTCCCGCCCGGCGAGATCATGGAATCGAGATTGTCGTTGACGAGTAGCCAATTTCCTTGCTGGAATTCGATATGGGCATAGACCTTGTTGTCCGCGTTGGGGCCGGGGCGCACGTTACGGAAGACGTGCCACTTGTGCAACTCGCGTTTGAGGTAGCCGACGAGAACGTGTTTCTCGGGCAGGAATTGGCCGGCACGCGGCGTGTAGAAGAATTCCAGAAGCGGAATCTGCCCGCGCGGCCCCCAGCTGCAGCTCGGACATTTTGGCCTGCTTCCTTCTTTGTAGATGAACCACTTGTCTTCGCAGGCCGGATTGCCGCACTGGATTCGCAGGTCGCTCGATTTCGCCAGGGCTGCTTCCCAGTCACCGGCGGCGGGGCGATTGCGCGGCTCATGGAGCCCATCGACGAACGCCTTGATGAAGAGCGCCGACAAATAGGGACCCAGATGCTCGATCGTCGTGGTCAGACCGGTCGGCCGATTTGAAGAATCTTTGGGATGTTCGACGAACAAGGCGCGTTCGCCCATCGCAAGGCGCTCATCTTCTTCGGCGGTCTGGGCGTGAATCTTGGGCCCGCGCAACGGATGGCGCTTGAGCAAATATTCGTAAATCAATACGGCGAGTGCATGTAGATCGGTCAAGTTGGACGGCAGTTTGCGTTTGGGATCGCCGAGGGGAAGGTTGAGCGTCGCCAGGACTTCGGGAGCGATGTAGCCGGGCGTTCCGAGGACGTCGGGGTTGAAGACGCCGGGCACGACGAGCGAGTCGATGTCGATGATGACGCATTTGCCGCTCGGCGGATCGACGAGGACGTTCATGCACGAGAGGTCGGAATGGGCCAGGCCGGTGAGGTGCATTTTTTGGGTGGCACGGGCCATGAGCGTACAAAGATTGAGGTAGCCGAGCCAATCACCGCGCTCCACGGGTGGGAGCATTTTGCGTAGCTTGGGGCTGGAAAACCAGCGGCCTTGCTTGTCCTTGCCTTTCCAGTTGCCGCTGGCGAATTTGAAGTTCGACGGATACACAGGCGTCATGACGCCGAAGTCCGGCTTGACGATGATGCCGGTAGGCCAGCAGAAAAGTTCGCTGAAGTACTTGGCAAGCGGACTGTTGACCGTGGGGTTGAATCGCCCGAGGATGCTTTCGAGGCGCGCGATACGATTCGGGTCGCCGCCGGCGGACTTGTCTTTGTAAAAGCAAACGACCGATTGCCGATCGGCCGTAAGGTAAACGCGCTTCATGCCGCCTTCGCCGATCATGTCGGGCAGATACTCGATGGTGCGCCCGTCCTTGAGCGTCGCGGTGAGCGTGTTCACGGACTCGGACTCCTGTAGAGCAGGACCAGCGTGCGATCGTCGGAGGAGCCGCGTTTCTCGTAGCGAAGCCAGTCGATGAGCGCTTTGCCGTTCCTGGGATCGTGGAGAATGCCGCGCTCTTTGTGCATGATACCCCAAGCGGGTTCGCTTTTATCGCCAATTTTCATTTTCAGCTCTTGAATCGGATCGCCGACGAAGAGTTCGATAAGCCGTTTGTCCTCGGGAAAAAAGTCGTCGGAGACCCCGTCGCACATGACGGCAATGGCGCGGATCGGCCGGACGAACAGGCGAAACTTGACGCGATCGGGAAAGCTGTTGATGATGCCGGCATCGGTGAGAAAGCGCGTTTCGCTCGAGTACTGTCCGTGATCGGCGATCCCGAGGACGTGGCAACTATCATCATCGGTAAGCACGCCGATGGCGCCGTCGCCGATCTGAAAGACGCCGACCAATCCGCCGTCCTTAAACGGTGCATGGATCATGATCAAGAGCGTCGTGTAAACATCGCGGGTCTGGGCGCGGCGCTGCACCTGCTCGCGCTCGACGATGGTGCGGGCATCGAGAGCTGCCTTGGTGAGGACTTCGCGCAGGTGCACGACCGTTTCATTGGCAATGCCCCCCGCCGTGTTCTCGATCATTCGATAGTCCGAAAGGGATTTCTTGAGCGACTCGGCGGCAGCTGCACTGGCGAGGCGCGACGCGACGCGCGCGTGCTTGGACGTTCCGGCGCCGTCGCACACGACGATGATCTTCCAGCCATTCACCATGGCGAAGGCGTAAGCATCTTCGCGATACAAGCCTTTATGGGCATGAAGACGCCCGCGAATGCTGCCCGCCACCATGTTCCACGTGCCATCAAGATCGTCTCGAAAATCGTAAAGTTCGTGCGGGACAGGATCGGTTTTGTCTTCGGGCTCGAGGTTTTTCCATTGTGCCACGGGAGGCGGCGTCGGGGGCGCTGCGGCCGGCGGTGGAGTCGGCGCGGGGGGGCGTTCCTCGCCGGGAACGCCTTGCACGGGTCTTGGATCCAGGGTGATGCTGGCCGGCGGTGACTCCGACGGCGGTTTCCCCGTCGGTTGAACGACTTGAAACAAGCGTTGCTGCGCGTGCGCTTGTTTGGCCTGGGAAACTTCCGATGCCTCGGCGCCCGCATTCAGCGGCGTGACCGGTTCCGGAGCTTTCTTTGCCGGCTGGGGCTTTTCGCCCTTCGCAGGACCGGCCGGCTTGATCGGTGCGTTCGTTGGTGCTGGCTTTGCCGGCGGCGTCTTGCCCCGGTCGCCTGGACCTTCACCGGATTTCTTCGGTGCGGCGGTGGCTGGCGCCTCGGCGTCCCAAGGCTCCGTCTTCGCTTCCGTCCAATCCACCAGCATCTCCGGATCCTTCGGCTTCTTGAAGCCGGGACCGCGATCCGCATCCTGATCGCCTTCTTTGGAAGCCATCGACCACTCCTGCGCATGCTGGCAGAGCCTGAAGCGTGAGCGACGAATCTCTCCTTCGCTTACGCTTCAGGCTCTGAATCGACTTGACTACGGGACAATCTGGATGCCGTTTTCTTGAGGCAACGGCGGGAGATTCACCGGGGCTTCCGGATTCACCGCGACGTTCGTGCTCATCGTCGAAACCGACGCCGTCACCCATTTCATAAACGCGCCGAGACTGCCAGGCGTCGCGTCCTGGATGCGGATGACCGTATCCGTAATCAGCTTGAGCGGGTCTTCCTTCGCGTTCGTGCCAGCGGCGCAAGCAATGACGTTGCCCGGCTTGCGTTTCTTCAGTTCGTCGGCATAACGTTCCCAGCCATCCTTGTTCGGTTCACCGTCGGTCATGATGAAAATCATCGGCCTCCAGTCGCCTTTTTGCGTGGTCGTCGTCTTGCGCACTTCACGGTCCAGACATTCCATGAGGAGCTTGAGCGCATCGCCCAGCGCGGTCGTTCCCTTGGCCTCGAGCACCGGCTCCTGAAACTGAGCCATCTCGGTGAGCGGCACAACCTGTCGCGCCGTGTTGTCGAAGGTGATGACGCTCATCCAAACGGACTCTAGCGCCTGCGGGTCGCTCTGCAAGTCGGCCCGCAACTGCTTCAGGCCGATCTTGACCGCCTCGATCGCGTCGCCGTGCATCGAGCCGGAGGTATCGAGCAGTAGGTAGACAGGCAGACGCCGAGTGCTTGCACCGATTTCTTCAGCCATGGTTGTTTCCTTTGCGTAAAGAAGCTCCGCCGTTCCCCTTGTTATTGTTCGCGATGCGTCTGGCGATTGTCAAGCGTCAAGTTCTGAAACGTGGCGGCAACTTCGTCATGCTACCGCAGGGCAATTGCAAGTCAAGAAAAAACACGTCGCCGCGAACCGCAGTAATCCATACGCCGAATCGTCGGTTTCTTAACGCGCAGCTTGCTTCGCGCCGGCTTGGAGACAGAAGCCCCGGGGTGAGGTACTCCGAACCCCGGAGTTCGGAGTACCTCACCCCGGGGCTTCCAACGCACTCAAATGCTTGTTTCGCATACAATGGCAAATGGCCCATCAACGTCCGACCTTGGTCGCCCAGGAGAGCATGCCATGAAACCACTGCGTGTGTTGGTCATCGTGTGCATCGTGCCGCTCGTCCCGCTGAACGCCGGCGCTCAGGACGGCTGGTTCCAGGTCCGGGGCAACGGCCAACGCGACGGCGGCATCTCGGTCCGCCCTGTCTGGGACAAGGTGGCTACCTGGAAACGGCCCCTCTTGCTCGACAAGCTCGACGGCGACAACGACGCCGATCCCGATCAGGCCGCCAAGAATCTCATCGATGGCCTGCGCAAAACGGCACCCGCCGACATGCTGCCTGCGTCATTCCCGCTCATCGTCGGCGATGCCTGCATCTATCGCAGCTATCGCGATATCCGCAGCGCTGCCGTCCGCGATTTCACCGCCAAATTCGACACCGGCGAAGTCGAGAAATTCAAAGCGCGCAACATCGTCTGGAAGTCGATCCCGCATCAGTCGTCGCTGTCCTATCTTCTCGAGAAGACGCAGACACAGGCGAAAACGCAGGACATGATCAATCTGCTCAAGCTTGCCAAACAAGAACATTCCACATGGGCCAATCCACTCATTGGCAGCCTGAGCGCCGACGGCACGATCGTCTATGCCATCGGCGACTTCGCTTTCCCCGGCGTTGAGCAGAATCCCAAGCCATTCGCCGGCAAGATTCCGGTCCAACTCGGGGATCTCAACCCGATGGTCAAGGAAAACACCTTCTACGCCTACGAGGCCTACACCGGGAAGCTCATATGGGACACGCATCACCTCGACGGCAAGGCATCTCCGATCGCTGACTCCTATTTCCTCGGCGCTCCGCTGGCTCGTGAAGGGACTCTTTATCTGCTCAACGAAAAGGCCGGCACGCTACGCCTCGCGTCGATCGACACCAAGCAGAAGCGCAAAGGGCCCAACCACATCGAATTCGAAAAGACGCTCCATCTGCTCAAGCTCCCCGCCGCAGAACAAGTCCGTGAATCCAACTTGCGCCGCACGCAACCGCTGCTCGTCGCTCAGGCGGACGCGTTACTGGCCTGCCCGACGAACGCCGGCGTCCTTCTCGGCGTCGATCGCGCCAAGATGACGGAGCGCTGGAAGTTCTCCTATCGTGACGAGGAGAAAAACAACCCGCCGATGACGCCGCACTGGCATGCCTCAGGCCCGATCATTCACAAGGATCGCATCGTCTTCACCGCCGCCGATGCGCTCAACATCTATTGCCTCGATCTTGACGGCAACAAGAAGTGGGCCGCCAAACGCAACGAGAAGGATCTCTATGTCGCAACGGTGCATGACGGAATCGTGCTCATCGTCGGCAAAACGCATTGCCGGGCGCTTTCCCTGGCCGACGGCAGCGAAAAGTGGAATGTGGAAATGGGGCAACCCGCCGGCGTCGGCGTTCGCGACGGCTCGCTCTACTACGTTCCATTGCAACGCGACACCTTGCGCGAGATGCCGTCCATCTGGGCCATCGACTTGGCCAAGGGCAAGAAAGCTCGCCGCGTGCAGGTGCCGGAGCCCGATGCGCTCGGCAATCTAGCAATCCATCGCGGCCTGATTGTGACGCAATCGGCCACGCACATCGCCGCGTTTCCTCTTGGCGCGAATTGACGACGGCGCCTCACGCTACTTCTGCCATCGCACCGTTCCGTCAGCCCCGATCGGAACCTCCGCGACGAACGCCATGCGGTTGCTCGAAAACGACACGCTGCCATTAAAATGGCGCACCTCATCGTCGATCTGTACGCGCACCACGAACCTCGTCGGGGCCTTGCAGTCGGGCAGCCCGTGGTTGCGATAGTGATGCACAAAGATCTTGATCGGCGCCTTTGTCTTGGGCGGCGACTCCGCATGTCCCGGCGTCACCTTGGGCTGCTCGACGACGTCCTTATCGTCCTTGCGCGTGCGCGACAGCACGGGGTCGGGTGAGAACCGGTCATCGTCGTCGACGTCTTTGGTTCTCGAATCCTTCTTGGTTTGCGGTTGGTCTGCCTTTTTCTCTGGCGTCTTCGAACCAGGCGGGATCACGTTGGGTGTTCCTTTTTTCTCATCGAGCCGCGCAAACTCTTGAGCAGGCCTGGCTGGCTCACGAAACGCGAAGTAGACGCCCACCAACGCGGCGCCCAACAGGACGATGCCCACAAGCGGCACCGCCACTGCCGCGAAGATCACCCACGGCGACGTCGGCGTGGACGCCGGACCATGCTTGCTCGCATTCGGTTTGGCATTCGACATGGCTTGACTCCCGCCGGGATGTGCTCCTCGTTCGCCAGCTATCCTACCACGAATCAGCCCGCGTTTCCATGCTTGCAAGCAGAATCTAGGATTGTAAAATGCGAAGGATAAATGATTGGTGAGCAGAGACACACACGCCTTGTGTCAACTCAAAGTCGGAGACCGCAATGACCTGCTGCACGATGGGACTGATGTTGCTCCTTGGCCAGGCCGCCGCCAACGACGTTTGGCCCCAATGGCGCGGCCCCACGGGCGACAGCGTCGCGCCGGGCAAAGGTCTGCCCACCAAGTGGTCCGCAACGGACAACGTCGCCTGGAAGACGCCCATCCCCGGCTGGGGCACGTCAACCCCCGCCATCTGGAAGGACGCGATCTTTCTGACCACGCAGGTCGACGATCGCAAGCTCTTCTTTCTGCGAATCGACGCCGCCACCGGAAAAGTCGTTTGGATGCGCGAAGTCGGTGAAGGGCAGCCGCGACGCAAAGGCCCCGTCGGCGTCAACCGCTTTCACGATGAGCACAACATGGCCAGCCCGTCCCCCGTTACCGATGGCCAGCATGTCTGGGTCCACTTTGGCAACGGCGATCTCGCCTGCTACGACTTTGCCGGCAACCAGATCTGGGCCAAGAACCTCGCCAAGGAACATGGCGTCTACTCTATCTGGTGGGGCCACGCCAACTCCCCCGTTTTGGTCGGCGATCTCCTCATCTCCGTGTGCATGCAAGACACCAAGGGCGGCGGTAAGAACTATCTCGTCGCTCACGAGAAACTCACCGGCAAACAGAAATGGTACGCACCACGTGAATACGGCGCCAAGGAAGAACCTGCCGACTCGTACACGACGCCGCTGCTGTACACCCCTCGCCCCATGGGAGAGGGGCCAGGGGTGAGGGCCCGCACGGAACTCATCCTTTTCGGTGCCAATGTCGTCGATGGCTACGACCCCTCCACCGGCAAACGCCTGTGGCTGTGCAAGCCGTTCACTGGCAACCGCGTTATCTCCGGGCCGACGCTCGCCGGCGACACCATTTACGCCGTCCAGGGCATGAAAGGACCCGTCTTCGCCCTCAAGGCCGGCGGCTCGGGCGACACCACCGCCGACAACGTCAAATGGAAGTACCCCGCCAAAGCCACCCCCGACGCCGCCAGTCCCGTCTACGCCAACGGCCTCGTCTTCTTGGCCAACAACGACGGCATCGCCACCTGCCTCGACGCCGAGAACGGCAAAGAACTCTGGAAGGAACGCCTCGCCGCCAACTTCCGTGCCACGCCTCTCGTGCACGACGGCAAGATCTACTTCTTTTCCAAAGACGCGAAAGCGATCATCGCCCTAGCGAACCGCGAGTTCAAGAAAATCTCCACGAATGAACTCGGCGAAGACATGATGGCGTCTCCCGCTGCCGCCCACGGCAGCCTGTTCATACGCACCAGAAGCCACCTGTATCGCATCGGCAACGTGAAGTAAGAGTGCCGCGCACGAAGCAAGTGGCTTTCTCCCCGGCGCGATCGCTACTGCGTGCACAGATCTTTCACCACCTAAACCGCTTACTTCGTGCGCGGCTCCTCGTAGTGCGCCTTGCGGTTGCCTTGATCGTGGAGCGTTTACCGATTTGCCGCCTCGACTTCTTGTTCGCGAAACAGGTGCTTTGTGCTGCCGTGGCGCCTCCAGCGCCGACGTTCGGCAGTATCGAAGCCGGCGCTTGTCAAATCGCGCGAGACGCGGGCTTTCATGTCAGCCACTATGCGGCCCGGATGCGATCCGCAGACACCACGACATATACATGGTTCGTCCGCACGTGCACCGCCCACAACTGCCAGGCTCGATCTTGCGCCTATTCCACGATTGACTTGCACACGATTGCTCGCTCCGCAGCGCTCATGTTGTCAGGAGGCTGCGCCATGACGTCGCGCGCTTGCCGTTCACGCTCGGCGCTTGCGTCTACAAAGGGCGTGCCCAATGCGTTGTGATCATCGTCCACGGTTCCTTTTCCCTTGGCGGTCCCGTGCAGCCAGGTGCCGTAGGTCGTGAACGAAATGAAATACCCCTGCGCCAAAGTAGGCTCCAATGAGCCGCGCGCAGAGTATGCGGCATTCGCCCCGGCGCGACCGCTTACTGCGTGCGCTGCTTTTAGATGCGCGTTAGGACACAAGCCAGTAGAAAAAGCCAAGGACAGCGGCGGCGGCGAGGAGGATGGGGGCAACGCGGAGAGCGATTTCGCCCCAGTAGCGGGTGTTGGCTTGCAGTTCGGTTTCTTCTTCACTGGCGGCGCGTTCTTCTTGTTCGCGCTGTTTTTCTTGTTCTTCGAGCTTCTTGTAGGCGCCGCGATACTTAGCAGTCGTTTTGTCGGCGCCCTTCTTGGTCGTCTTGGTCATGGCCACACCCTGGAACTCTTTGTAGGTGGCCAGCGCGCGGAAGCCTTCGGTCGGGCTGTGGCTGGCGCGGGCGTGGGGCTCGATCGTGCCTTCCGTCAGCATCTTGTTGAGCTGCGCCGTCTTGTATTTGCGCGTCACCTGCGTTCCATCGGGCATCCTTAGCTGCACGTACCATTGATCCGGATCGTGTTCTGGGGCGGCGACTCGCCCCGAGTCGTCGGCTTCGGGCCGCGGCGGCGTGACCACGGTTTTGCCAGGCATGGGCGTGTCCATCGCGCCCGCCTCTGGCGCGGGCTTCTGCTGAACGATCGACAGCTTTCCGCTCGCCAATCCCAGAGCTTCCAGGTCGCTGATCAACTCGTCGCAGCTCTGATAGCGATTTTTCGGCAGCTTGGCGGCCATCTTGGCAATGACCAGATCGAGGCGTTCCGGCACGTTGGCGTTGGCCTGCCTTGCCGGGGCAAACGTGCCGAGCTCCTTGGCGCGGATCACGTCGACGATCGTCTGGCCGATGAACGGCGGATGCCCCGTCAGCATGGCATAGAGCGTGCAGCCCAGCGCGTAGATGTCGCAACGCCCATCGATCTCCTTGGCGTTGCGGGCCTGCTCGATCGGCATGTACCACGGCGTGCCGACGGCATGTCCGGTTTGCGTCAGCGACATTTCCTCGTCGTCCTTCTTGACCAGCCCGAGGTCGGCAAGCTTCACAATTCCTGTTTTGGTGAGAAGGATATTGTCCGGCTTGACGTCGCGGTGAATGATCTTCTGGTTGTGCGCGTACAGGAGCGCCTTGGCGCAGTCAATGGTGATGCGGACGGCGTCCCCCACCGGGATCTTGCCCAGCTGATTGAGCCACTTCTGCAGGCTCTGCCCGGAGATGTACTCCATTGCGACATAATGGCATCCTTCCGCTTCGCCGATGGCGTAGGCCTGGACAATGTTGGGGTGATCCAAATCGGCCATCACCCGGCCTTCCCGGTACAGACGCTGAACGAGCTTAGGGATGTTGGCAACGTGTGGGAAGAGGATCTTCAGGGCAACAATGCGATTGAAGCTGACTTGCTTGGCTTTGTAGACAGCGCCCATGGCGCCTTCGCCGAGCTTGCGAATGAGTTGGAAGTCACCTAGCTGCGTAAGATTCTTGCCGAGGACGCGCGACGGCGAAATCTCGGTGTAGTTCGACCCGGAATCGCCTGCCCGATGCGGTTCCGCGGAATCGTCGACCGGGCCGCTGACGCGCATGGCGCCGAGCTTCTCGAATTCCGCATCCTGCTTGTCGGGTGAGACCGTGTCGTTTTCAAGGTTGGTATCGAGCGCGGGCGTCTCGGCTTTCTTGCCGACTTCGCTCTTGGGCTTGTCGCCCAATTTGGACCGCGACTTCTGGTTTTCCATTCATTCCTCCGGCACGCCAACCTCGGGCGGAAAAATCACGATGAAACAGATGAAATCCGAGGCCACGGCAACGTCCTCCGTATGCGGACCTTCAATAGATATTTGCGTCAGTGCCGAGGGAGAATCGACAAATGCACTGAAGATTATAGCACAACCTTCTCTGCGCGGACGACTAACTTTATCAGGTTGATCGAATGGAACGATGGGCCAGCCAAGAAGTCTATCACTACCTCGACGGGCAATCCAGCAAAAAAGTTCCAGAAGAAGAAACCGAATACATCTGTACACAATTGACGCGGGCTTTCAAGCAAGCAGAGTTGCCGACAGCCGTTTTTCCGTCCGTGGCACTCGAGTCGGCGAAGTGTGAGCTATGTTTGATCAGGCAGCGTGCCGCAGTGTTTCTGCACGCGCCAACGACATCGCCCATGTGCTTGCGGAAATGTTCTCATGAGCGAACCGCGCATTGTCTTGGCTGGTTTGGGTCCCAAGCTGTCGGGTCTGACGTGGGAGAGCAACTCAACGCTGCGGATCGGCCGATAAACGAACCTCGACGTCGTCCTGCGCGATCATTCCGTCGAGCGCGTGCACGCCGAGATTCGCCATCACGGCGCGCGCTGGGTCGTGCGCGATCTGGCGCACAACATCCTGTACCCGACGTTGATTAACGACCGCGTGATCAACGGCAAGGAAGAAACGCTTGCGGCTGACGATGTCGTGCAATTCGGCAAGCTCCAGATGCGGGCCATCGACATGAAAGCCGGGGAGCAGCCGGCCCTACTAAACCGAACGCCCGTGCCAGCCGCGTTGCAAGACGACGACGCCAAGCAGCGCATCGCCACGAGCGGTGTGCACGTCACGGTCAAGGCTCGGACGCAGCAATCCTGGGACAAGGCGTTGGAGGTGGTGACGCTGGAAAGCGCCAATCGGCCACAACAAGAGCCGGCCATGCTCGCTCTGGTGCGTGCCAATCACCACATGACGCACATCTCTCACCTGGAAGAACTGCTGCAGTCGATCTTGGCCGACACCATCGCCGCACTGAACGCCCAGCGCGGCAGCATCATCTTAGCTGATCCGATCACTGGGGAGTTGTCGCTGCGCGCTACCTTGGCGCCGAAGCTCAATCCGGCGACGCCGATGAAGTCGTTCAGCCGAACGCTGGCCGCCCGGTGTTTTGAACGCGGGGAATCGCTGTTGAGTGAGGACGTCAACGCCGACGCAGGCTTGCTGTTGGCACGCAGCGGTCGGCACGGGGCGATGAACTCGATCATCACGGCCCTCTTGCGCACGCCGCGCCGCCGCATCGGCATCCTGCATCTGGACCGCGGTATGATGGACGACCCGTTCTCGGAAAATGATCTCTACTACGCCGACGCGATTGCCGCCAGCGTGGCTGTCGGCATCGAGACGGCACAGCTCGTCGAGCAGCAACGCGACCAGTTCATTCAGACCGTTTCGACGCTGGCCCGCGCCGTTGAGATGCGCGACCAGTACACCGGCGACCACACCCGACGCGTCACCGAATTCTCCCTCGCACTCGCCGACGAACTCAAGCTCACGCCCAACGAAAAATACCAGATTCAGATCGGCACGCCGCTCCACGACATCGGCAAGATCGGCATCGACGACGCCATCCTCCGCAAGCCCGGCAAGCTCACCCACGGCGAGTTCGAGCACATGAAGACGCACACCACCAAGGGCGCCACCATGCTCGATACCATGATGCACCTGGTCCCGATGATCCCCATCGTTCGCCATCACCACGAACGCTGGGACGGCACGGGCTATCCGGATCGTCTGTCCCACGAGCAGATTCCACTCATCGCCCGCATCGTCTCCGTCACTGACGCCTTCGACGCCATGACCTCCGACCGACACTATCGCCCCGCCATGGCCGCCGATCAAGCATTCCTGGAACTGATCGGCAAAGCCGGCACGCACTTCGACCCCGGCTGCGTCTTCGCCTTCATGAAGATCCGCCAGAAAATCGAAACGATGATGAAGCCGGCGTAGTTCCAGAAGCCGCAAGTCGGCGCCCGCAACGCACAGGTCTCGTGACATTGAAAGGCTATCCGGAAACCAGGCTGCCCTGAGTGCGTTGGCTGTTGCATCATGTACACTTCTTCAAACAAAGGAGTGTACACATCCAAGCTATCGCACGGAAGGCGTATGCTACGGATCACCTAGCGCGGCTGAGCCGCAACCATCAAGAACCAACCACGCATTACACTGCTCGCACGGATAAAGAGCAAAATAATCCTTTTGCTCTTTGCCCGTGCCATCCGTGCTACTAACAAGCAAAATGTTTGCACGCTGCACACATTTTTTTTCAATCATCGAAGGGATGGCAAGAAAACAGAATCACGAAAGCTCGAAATGAGGAAAACACGAAGACGGTGCTCGGACAAATGACGTCAGGCACGAAAAGAGAAGGCTCGGAGAGACTTGATCCTTCCTCCTACATTCGTGGATTCCTTATGGACTCGCTTGCCAGTCGCTCCAAACTATTCGTTTCGTGTCTGCTCGGAGGCAATCCGGTCAAAGACCTCTGGGCGGAGGAAGAAAAGCTCGCGCTGGAACTCTACGGCTCTCTGACCGAGGCGGAGAGCAAAAGCATTCAAGCCAAAGCCGCAAGTTCGGCATCCGGCGCCGCCATCGGCAAAGCAGGGGTCAAGATCGGCGATCTCAACGAGAAGTCACGCGGTCTCGCTCGCAAGCTCTTGGCCAAGCGCCTCGACGTCTTCGCCGCCGACCGCCGCAGGACGGCCGAGGCGATCATCGAACGCGATGGAGGCGTCGATAACCTCCGCATCGCCTTCTGGAACAAAGCCGACAAATCCCATCTCAACGGCGGCAACTACCACTGGCGCATCGGTAACGACACCGTCGTCGCCGACTGGCAAACCGCCGGCAAGAATCATATCCACATGACCGTCCGCGGCCGAGCCAAGCCCGCCGCGAAATCGTGATGCGCTCGGCGTGGCGCTCTCGGCGCGAGGGTGGACCCGTCACTGCTTTGCGCTCGCGTCGGCCTCGACGAGTTCTTTCTCGCTGGTGTCCGGCGCGAACCAGATGGCGACCATGCCCAGGACGAAGAGCCAACTTGTCCATTGCCCGATGCGCGCGTAATCGCCCTCGAAGAAGGTGCTGAGCGCGCCGGTGGCAAAAATCGTCGCGGCGGTGGCGATGCGACCGAAGTTGAAGCCGACGCCGCCACCCGTCGAGCGCACTTTTGTTGGGAACATTTCGGGCAAGCACAGAGGCAGCCAACCGAAATAGACGCCGCTGACGAACCCGAGCGCCGCGACCCAGATGAGGAACGTGTCGTCGCCGGGCGTCAGGAAGGTGAAGATGTACTGCGCCAGGAGAAGCGATGCGAGACTGACGGCGAAGTAGGTCGTGCGTCGCCCGGCGAAAGTCGCGATCCATCCGCCCAGGAGGCTGCCCACCAAGCCGGTCAGCGAGCGAGCTTGCAACACCTCGGCTTTGCGCGCCGACCCGACCACGGTCTCGGCCCACGGGTTCATCCAGTTCGCCGTGCCCCATCCGCCGATCATCGGCACGGTCGCCAGCACGATAGCGATGCAGGTGACGCCCAAGAGCGAAGAGCGAAACACGCTCACTTCGGGCTGCGCTGGCTTTACGTCGTCGACGCGCGGAGCGGTCCGAATCGCCAACCACGCCGGCGACTCGGGCACGATGAAGAATGCGAGCACGCCGAGGAGAATCGGAGCCGCGCCCAGCAGCATCGCCCAACGCCAGGAGTCATAGTCGATGGTCACGAACGCGGCGAGGGAGGAGAACAGGAAGATGCCGATGTTTGCCGCGGTGCCGATAACGCCGGCGACCGCCGGGCGCGACAGGTCGGACCACGCCTCGGCCAAGAGCGCGACGCCGTTGGGCCACATCCCGCCGACGCCGGTGCAGGCGAGGAACCATAACGCACACAGCATTTCCGGCGATTGCGCCAGCGCCGTCGCTGCCGAGAAAGTCGAGTACATGACGATGCTCACCGCCATGGCCTTGGAGCGTCCGAACCGATCGCCCAGCCAGCCGAAGACGAGCCCGCCCGCCGCCGCGCCGAAGAGGAACGCGCATTGAAACCAGGCGAACCAGCGGGTGACGGTCGGCTTCCAATCCTCCAGATCCGCCTTGTCTGCCGCGGAGAGCGCCTGCTTAACTTGCGACCGTTTGTTGAGATCGAGAAAGCGGCGGGCGTCGAGTTCGCCGTTCCGCTCGAGCAAGTCGATCGCGGCTGATTGCCCGGTGAGCTGTGTGATCGACATGTGGACGCCAGCGAAGTGCCAGCCAAGAAACGCGACAACAAGAACCGTCCATTGACCAGTGCTGGAAAGGGTTGCCGAGGTCACGAGTATTGCGTCTCCAAGCAAGCGTGCAGAACCACTCGTACACGGGACCAGTTAGCAGCAGCCGGCGGCGCGGGCGTGGAATGTCGGCGGTGTCACGATGATGTCTGGATGCCGGGCCAGTCGCCTGGCGGCAGCGTCCGACACGGGCGCCGGAATGCCGCGGATGAGCACGGCGCCGGAGTCGTCCCGGTGCGTCTCCGCCGGTCCGATATAGATCGCCATTCGGCCGGTGTTGATGGAGGGGCCGTCGAAGCCATCGGGTTCCTTGTAGGCGACGGCTTCAATGCTATCGAGCATCACCGTTTCCGTCAGGCATGGATATTCCGCCGGCGTGACGGCGCGATAGGGAAAGCGGGCACGCACATCGACGCGGCCAAAGCCCGCCGACACCAGCGTTCCGACATAGTCGTCGAGCGTTTGACAACCGGAAAGACATTGAGCACGAGCATGGACGTCGGCGCGGAACGCCTCGGGAAGCGGTCCATTTGCAATCGGATCGGACGTCGCGAATCGCCCGCCGAGCTGAAGCACGCGCACAACTTCCGACAAGGCTCGTTCGAAATCGGACTGAATGAAGATGTTGAACAAACAATTCTGAGCGACGACGCTGACGCTGTCGGCGTCCACGGGCAGGTCGAGCGCATTGCCGTCGCGGATCTCGACGTATTCCGGGCGGAACCACGGATTCAATCGCGAGGCTTCCTCAAGGTTG
Organism: Planctomycetota bacterium; assembly: GCA_016872605.1. Taxonomy (GTDB): domain Bacteria; phylum Planctomycetota; class Planctomycetia; order Gemmatales; family Gemmataceae; genus SIAQ01. The sequence goes on along the minus strand of VGZI01000016.1, from coordinate 28,179 downwards.
GCTTGTGCTTTCTCTCGCATGGCTGCAACGGGGTCCACCGCAATGACGCCGCCGGGCCGACGGGTGAAGTAGGCGAATTGCAGCGCTTCCAGTCCCCCGCCGACGCCGACATAGAGCACCGTGTCGTCGGGCCGCAGGTCGCGCGGGTTCACCGTGGAGCCGCACCCATAGTTCATCGCGTTCATGATGGGCGGCACGTGGAGGCCGGGCAGGTTCCAGGCCGACGACGGCGTGCAGCACAGGTTGCCGTCCGGCTGTTTCGCGGCCTGCTCGTAGACGGCTTCGACTGTTTTCAGGTAGGTTGACATTTGCGTGTCCTTAGATTCTCAAGACCGTAGCGTGGACTTCAGTCCACGCGCTCCGTCGGGGCGACGTGGACTGAAGTCCACGCTACGCCCGGTCGTGAGACAGTTTTTCGGGAATACACAAAAAGCGGATTGACTACCTCGAGCGCAGGTACGCAACCAAGTCAGCGATGTCGCGATCACTCAGCGCGTCGAGCAAGCCCGCGGGCATCAGCGACTGGCGGCTTACGTGCCGGCTAGCCACATTGGCGCCGTCAAGCCGAACCGTCGTCTGCGGCGTCTGCAGGATCAGACTATCAACCGCGTCGTAGATGACGATGCCCTGATAGCTTTTGCCGTCCTTGGATTCGACGACCGTCATCTGGTACCGAGCCGCCACGTCTTTTGACGGCTGCAAGATCGCGGTCATCAAGTCGTCGCGCGAAAAACGCTTGGCGACGCCAAGGAGGTCGGGGCCGAGCGATTGCGAACCGGAATGGCATTGAGCGCAGCTCGCTTTCGCAAAGACGGCTTTTCCGAGGTCAGCTTGACCCGTGTTCCAGTCAATCGCCTTCGATCGCTGGTTCCATTTGGCGACATCAACGCCGTCCGGATTCTCGAGCCGCCTGCCATACTCCGGATGTTCCTTCTCGAGCCAGGCGACCCAGCGATTCGGATCACTTCCGAGCGACTGGGCCGTTGCCTTCTCAAGTCGATCCACGATTGACTTGCGAAGAATGGTCTGCTTGTCGGTCGTTCGCTGCAAAGACGCGATCAAGGCGAACGCCTCGGCCGCATCCGACTTCGCGCCAAGCTTGTTCAGGCCTTCCAGGCACGCCGAGATGGTCGTTGCCTGCGGTGATGCCAGCCCGCCGATGAATCGCGAACGGTCGTCCGGAATCGGCTGCTTGGCGAGCAAAGGCAGAAGATGCAAGTCATGGCCGGTTCTGCCCCATCGTTTGCGCACCACCGGCACAACGACGTCCGTAGGCAAGGCGTCTAGCAGCTGGATCACGTCGGCGGTCAATGCGTAGTCGGCATCGCGCTGCCAGCGGGCGAAGAACATGCGAGCCGCTTCCACGCGCGGGAATCCAGCCGTGTTCGCGAATAATCCGTGATCCGGTCGGCCGAATGCTGCGTGGCTTACGATGGCCCGAGGCAATTCGGCATCGCGTTCCGCTAAACCGAGATACAATTCTCGCATTCGCGGCGCCCAGTTCGAATCGCGATTGAGCTTGCGCTCGACAATTCTGCGATCGATATCGAGCAAAGTGTCGGCGACGATGGCCGTCTCTTTGCTATCGCGCTTGCCTGGCAGGCCCGCGTAGCAAGCAAGATAGTGAATCGCATCGACCGGGTTGTCACCGCATTCGCCAAGGACGCGTAAACGCAATCCATCGTCACTGTGCCCGAGCATGCCGAGCGTGCGCGCCAACTCGCGATCGAGCAGCGAGTGCTTGGTCGGGAACAATGGCGTCAAGAGTTTCGCCGTGTGCGCGTCGGTGACGCCGAGACGGGACGAATAGCCCTCCCAGATCGTGCCGAGCGTTTTGGGCGACCCGATATCGCCGAGCCCAAGTTGCACCAGGCGAATGCCTTCCAGCTTTCGCTCGGCGAATTTGCTGCGCAACACAACGAACAAACCGCGATTGAGGGCAATTGCCCGATCAGAACGGGCGATGCCCAATCCCGAGCTGATGGCTTGCTGCAATTCGTCGTTCTTCCTGATGGCGGCCTTGAGCGCATCGGCGTGGCGCGACGGGACCATGCGGACCAGATCATGCATCAGATCGCCTTGTGCTTGCCGAACGGCCAGATCGTCGAAATAATATCGATTCTCGAATGGACTGGTTATGTCGGTATCGCCCAGGAAACACTTCTGCCGCCGCGCGATCTGAAGAGCCCGCAGTTGGTCGGCGCTCGATTTGGACGCGATCTTCACTTCGTACTCCTTGCGAAGGGCATCGTTCCAGTCGAGCGATCGTCTCGCCATCGGCAATGGCGCGCGTTGGCCTTTGAGCTTCGCGAATCGCTCGGCGTGGCGGACGCGATAAACGGCACCGCGTGTGCCGCGCCCTCCGATCGAGATGTACAGATCGCCCGTCTTCGGATCGACCGCGCAGGCCGTCGGCGCGAAGCCGTTGTCGCCGCGCGACTCCAGGAACGCACGCGTCTTGGCTGAATACGTGGCGCCCTTTTTCTCCAGCGATGCGAAATGAACTTTGCCGAACGTCCAATCACACAGGAAGAAGCCGCCGTGATACTCAGGCGGAAACTGATTGTGAGCATAGCAGGCGACGCCGGTGGGAGAGCCTCGACCAAGCGTGGCAATCGGGGCGACGATGTCGCAGAAGTATGGCGGTCGCCGCCAGGCGACGGCGTATTGCGGATTGAGCCAGCCGTAGTGCCGGCCTTCGATCACGTGATAGAATCGCGTCGGCTCCGACCAGGGCAAACTCACGCAGCGCTCATTGTCGGAATCAAAGGTAAACAGGTCGCCGTCGAGGTTGAAATCGAAGCCGTAGGGATTGCGAAAGCCATGGGCGACAATCTCGCATTTCTTGAGATCGGGCTGAAACCGCAGAACGCAGCCGGCAATCGGATCCGTGATCGGCGAGGCCGGCAGTTCGGCGTAGGAGCGATCGATCCCCGCGTTGTTGCCGCCGATCACATACAGCCAACCGTCCGGCCCGCGGCGAATGGCATGCGACGCATGCTCGCCGCCCGTCTTCATCGCCCGGATCAACTCCGACGGCCCATCGGCCTTCTCGCCATCCTTGCTCGTGAAGCGTCGCAGTCCTCCATCGCCCATCACAAACAGCGTGTCTCTTTCCCAGAGCAAGCCCATGGCGCCGTCTTTCGGGCCTGGGGCGAAGTCGATGGCCCGATCCGCCTTGCCGTCTCCGTTGTCGTCGATCAGTATGCGAATGTAACCTCGGCCCGCGACGACGACACGTCCCTTCGGATCGACGGTCATGACGTGAATATCATTCGCCAACGTGCTGTCGGCGAACTCGACTACATCGAATCCGACCGGAACGTGCAGACCTTGAGCGGTTAGCGAGCGAGAGGCGATCATCGCGATGGCGCATGCCAAGGCGAGACGTAAGATGAATTGGTTCATGGCATCGGCAGTTCGCTACCGGGAAAAAGACGTCTGGGTTTGCAGAGGCAAGTCCTCACTCTTCACCAAAGTATGCGCGAACCTCACTGAGGGTTTCTGCCTTCTTGACGAATCGCGCAAACTTTCGCAATTCAGCGAAGCTCTTGATGGTACGAACCTTCGACATCAGCCTGCGTCCCGCCGCGCCAAACTTTAGGTCCAAATCCAACGCGATGGATTCTAGAAGGCCTTCGGCTCGCCCTTCAGCTCGCCCGGCTTGAACGCCGCGGTCATATCCAGCACGCTCGATGCTGCTGACATATTTCATGCGCGACTCCTCTTCGAACTCTGCAAATTCTGTTTCAAATCCCGGGATCAGATCGTCCGGCAAATTCATCATCCAGTCGATAATCAAGGAAGGCTGAACGATTTGCTCTTTTGACCAGTTCTGGCGATAAAGGCCCTTGACGATGCGCAACTTCCAGCGCCTGCGATCAGCAAGATCATGCCGGGTTTCCCGCGTTTTCCAATCAGCAAGCACCACTGCCGCAAACGGGTTTGCGCTCGTCTCCAGAGCCATTTCATCTTGCTCGTAATCGAGCAGCTTCGCCGTCCGGAACACATGCTCCGTTCTGCAGCCCCAGCGGCCATAGCCGAATCCGGACGGCCGCCAATCCGCGCGATCGTCGCACAGCACGGCCAGGCTGATCTCCGCGTTACTATACATCTGATAAGCTGCGATGTTGTATTGAAACATCCGCTCGGTAAAGTGCTCGTCGACGTCGCCCTGAATCTCGATGTGAATCAGCAGCCAGTGTTCGCTGCCGTCGTTCAGCCAGACTTTGAAGAGCTTGTCGGCGAGGCGCTTGCCGATCTTGGCTCGGCGAGCAATTTTCTTCAATTCCTTGTCCAGCGATTGATACCCTCGCTGCCAATTGATCTCGCTGGCGATGTCCAAGAAGAAGTGCTCGACGAACGCTTGCAAGAAGAGCTGAATCGCGTCTTGCCAGGGGCTGTCGTATTCATCTGAAGCTGCGGATCGCTTCGCCATCCAACTCTCCGCTAACGTGGCTAAACCATGCCGCGAATCTTATCGGCGCCGAGACGTTGACAGTAGTCGCCGAAGGCTTCGTCGGGCTGGCGATGTTGCCGATAGTCGTCGAGCACGCGCACGAGCGTCGGCACGATGTCGTGCATGGGCACGAGGTCCTTGAAGAGGAAGCTGAGCCGCGAGCCGACGAGGTTGCCGCCGACGAAGAGGGTGTATTTGTCGCCGGATCGCCCGACGATGCCGATGTCGCTTTGATAGGTGCGCACGCAGCCGTTGGGGCAACCAGTCATGCGCACGCTGATCTTTTCTTTGTCCAGTCCAAGCCGCAGTAGCTCGGCTTCGAGTTGGTCAATGATCGCCGGTAACGCCCGTTCCGCCTCGGAGAGCGCCAGGCCGCACGTTGGAATCGCCGGGCACGCCAGGCTGTGGAGTTGCACGAGCGATATCTTGTCCGGCTTGGCGACGCCGTAGACCGTCAGCATCCGGTTAATGAGCGGCTTGGCTGACGGCGGCAGATCGCACAACAGGATGTCCTGCATCGGCGTCAAGCGAATGCTCGGCTGCAGGTTTTCGACAAGCTTCTGCAACAGCGTTCGCAGCCGATAGTCGCCTTCATCCTTGATTCGGCCATTTTCGATCGAGATGCCGTAGAAGTACTTGCCATCGCCTTGCTCATGCCAGCCGACGTGCAGGGGAAACCCAGTCACGGCGATATCACGCGGTGGAACGAGCGGGAATGACAGGTATGTCTGCAACACGTCGCGAAACCGCTCGACGCCCCAATCGTGCAGCACATACTTGAGGCGGGCTCGCTTGCGGTCGGCCCGATTGCCATGATCACGGAACAACTTGATGACGGCCTCGGCGCCTGCGACGACCTGCTCCGGCGTCACGAAAGCGATAGCCTTGGCGATGTACGGGAACGTGTTGGCGTTGCCGTGCGTCATGCCCATGCCGCCGCCGGCGTACAGATTGTACCCGACGATCGCGCCGTTCTCGACATGCGCCAAGAATCCGAGGTCCTGAGCAAACAGGTCAGTGGAATTGTCCTCCGGCAGCGCGAAGGCGATCTTGAATTTGCGCGGCAGATAGACATTGCCGTAGATCGGCTCATCCACGATCTCGGGCGCGCCGGCAACCGGTTCATCGTTCAGCCAAATCTCGTGATAGGCCTTGGAGCGCGGCGCGAAATGTCTGGCGAGCACATCAGCCATGCTCTGCATTTCGCGATACGTCGGCGTCGCCAGCGGGGCAGCTGGCGCCATGACATTGCGATTGACGTCGCCACAAGCGCCTAGCGTAGTCAACAAACAAGTGTTGATCTCGCGAATCGTTTGCTTCAGGTTGGACTTTAGGACGCCGTGGAGTTGAAACCCCTGCCGGCTCGTGATGCGCAAAGTGCCATTGGCGTACTGCCCTGCGATGCGATCGAGCGTCAAGTACTGGCTGGCGGTGACTTTGCCGCCCGGAATCTTGCAACGGACCATGAAGTTGTAGTGTTTGCTGGCTCCAAGCCGTTTCGGGTCTTTGCGAGCGTCGCGGTCGTCCTGCTGGTAACTGCCGTGAAACTTGATGAGTTGTTTGTCCTGTTCATTGAAATGATCGACATCCCTGGCCAGGTCGGCCGTCAAGGCGCCGCGCAACTGGAGGCTGTTTTCCTTGACCAACTCCACGGGGGACCGCTTCGACGGCACAGCGCCTTGCGGTTGCGACTCGAACGACATAGCACCGCCTCAAACTAAGTTCACTGAAGTAATCAGCTTACTATCAATTTACATTGGCCGTGAGGAAAAATCTACGCTGGCCAGATCGTTGTCACGGCAACGCACAATGTAGACCGACCCTAGGATTCGTTCAAAGACCTGCAAAACGAAACAACCATTCGCTGGATCGAGTCGCGTTTCACCTGAGCTTTCGCGCAAAGTCGTGAGTTGAGAAAAAATGCTCTTACCTGACATGAAATCCGAGCAAGCGTTCGTCGCGGTGACGCATGTATTTTTTTTTCAAACCGCTTGATTTTTCCTTTGGCGCGGCCACGGCGTTGCCTTATAACAGTGAACATTCCATGCGCATCTCGATGCGTCCTGGGGTCGCGGTTGTTGGGGGGTAACAGTTCCGGCGATTCGTGTCGTGCGGAGCTGGCCGCGACCCCTTTTTCCCTTCCGGCTCCGCTTCATCTACCGGCCGCCTACGCGGCTCGGCTCGTCGGCTCGTGGGCCCAGCGCTGATGCAAGAAATGCGTGAGCCCCGCTCCGAAGTCGACCTCGACAATTTCGTCCTCCATCGCCGCGCCGCAATTGCGCAGAAGAGATTCTTTGACACCGCATCGATCGTCAAGGTCCTCGCGATAGACGATGTGAACGTCCGCCTGCGCCTCGACGATGCCTGTCAACGCCTCTGCAAGATCGGGCCAATCCCACGCAGAGTACTGCACGCCGGGAAACAGCGATGTCAACAACTCGCTGAATCGTTGGCCAAGCAACTGACGAGAAGGAAGCACATAGAAGATTGCCATGGTTCGAGTCCTTTCAGCAAGGAAATCGACCACGGCGAGCCATCTGCTTTTCGAACGAGTGAACATTCACCATCGTCCCGGCGCCCCCAAGAGGGCAGGACTCGCACAATCGGATTATTTTGCCGCGGCGCGGCATCCAACATCACAAGATCATGCAACTCTTCGTTCGTCAAGCCGAATTCCTTCCCACGTGACATACGGCCTCGACGAGAGCATCGACCTGATCGGGAAAGATGGTTCGCAGGTCGAACACGATCTTGCCGTCGCGGATTCGCGCCATCACCGCCGGCGTGCCGACGCGCAGCCGATACGCGAAGTCGGCGTCGCTTCCGGCCCGCGGCTTGACCTCGACGACCCAGGTCTTCATCTGCTGATCGGGAAGCGACCCGCCGCCGACGTAGGCGACATCGTCGACCACCTCAACCGACGCAAGTGTTTCGATTATTCGCAAACGCTTGGCCAACGCCGTCGCTCGTTTCTTCAACTCGTCGAGTAGAACGCCCAGCATGCGTAGCACCGGGATGTCGCGCAGAGCGGCTTCCTCGTTCATGTAAATGCGCAACGTCACTTCCAGAGCCGCGAGCGTCATCTTGTCGCAGCGGAAGGCGCGCATGAGTGGATCCTTCTCGACGCGCTGAATGAGTTCCTTCCTTCCCGCGAGAATACCGGCCTGCGGTCCGCCCAAGAGCTTATCGCCGCTGAAGAGCACGAGGTCGGCGCCGGCGCTGATGCTGTCGCGCGCCATTGGCTCGCCGCTGAAGCCGAAACGATTGAAATCGATCAGCGCGCCGGAGCCGATGTCGTCGATCACGGGCAATGAAAACTGCTTGCCCAACGTGACCAGCTCGGCGGTGCTGACCGATTCGGTGAAGCCGGCGATGCGATAATTGCTCGTGTGCACCTGCATGAGGGCAGCCGTCGCCGGTGTGATGGCTTTCTCGTAATCGCTGAGCCGAGTGATGTTCGTCGTGCCGACCTCGCGCAAGGTCGCGCCGCTGACGGCCATGATTTCGGGAATGCGAAAGCTGCCCCCGATCTCGATGAGCTGCCCGCGCGAGACAATCACCTCGCGCCCCTGAGCCAAAGCGCGCAAGGCGATGACGGTGGCGGCGGCGTTGTTGTTGACGACGGTAGCGGATTCGGCGCCGGTGAGCCGGCACACCCAGTCGCGGATCGGATTCTGCCGTGATGAACGTTTGCCGGTTTCCAGATCGAGCTCGAGATTGAGATACCCGCGCGCCGCCTCGTACGCCGCCGTCGCCGCCTCCTCCGCAATCGGCGCCCGGCCCAGGTTGGTGTGCAGCACAATGCCGGTCGCGTTGATGACCGTGCGTAGCCGCGGCTGCAAGTCGGCGCTCAGGCGTTTCTCGACGTTGGCCGCAATCGCCTCGGGCGTATGGACGCCATTCTGGCCCTGCGCCAGTGCCGCACGCACGTCACTCAGTTCGGCACGGATGGCCTCGACGATGACATCACGCGCATACCGCGATTCGAGCGCGACAACACTCGGAAGCAGCAATATATCGTTGACGGCAGGAAGATTGCGGTAAGGGTTCGTTGAAACGCTCATGGGATGACTTCCCCTTCTTTTTCGAACGCTTTCGCATCGTACGGCAAACCCACGCGCATGAAATACCGAGCAAATGCTTGCGCCAAATGCTCGCGATACGGCGAACGCAATCGCAACCGGAGTCCTTGCGATTGTGCATACTGTTGCAAGAACGACTTGGGAAGAGTGTAAAGACGGCGGAAATTCACCACCGACCATTCCAGCTTGGGTAAGGCATCGTGCTTGTGAGGCAGGGAGAGTCCCGGAATCGCGCCGTCAACGAGTTTGCGACGAAAATCACGCGACTTGACAGCGGAGTTGCCTGCCTGGATTTCCTGCCGAACCATGGACGCCCACTCCGTGACAGGAGCGAGAAGCACGAACTCAACTTTGTCGTTTTCGAGGTCGCAGCTTTGCGTCAACACGATCACAGTTGCTTCAAGCGTCTCGAACGCAGTCTCTTGGAAATTGAACGGACAATTCCACGGACCGGTGATTATCGTCACCGGACATCCGACAAGGATATCTCCTTGGAGAAGCGAGGCGCCATCCACCGTCTCGTACCACGACTTGTCAGGCATGTTCGTCCCCGTCGGCAGAGAGCAACTCCCATTCGCGTGCCGAAAGTCCGAGATCGTCGGGGGCCTTGCCGACGCGAATGATCTTGGCCACCCCTCGCGCGATCACCTTTTGCGGCGCCGAAGGCACGAAGTCAAACTCGGCCCCGGGAATAAGCTTGGGCTCTTCCTCGCCGTGGTTCTTCACGTCTTGCAGTTCAGCAGCCAAGTCTTCGACTTTTTTCTCCAGCACATCCAGGCGTTCTTCGATTTCGTGCTCTTGCATAGGCATACTCCGGAAATCAACCGTTCGCGGATATTTTACCTCGTTTTCGCCCGGTTCTCAACGATGTTTTTCAGCCGCTACGCCAACACCGCCTCCGCGACCAGCAGAATCGCCAATCCCGTCAGCGCCATCAGAAACCGGCAGACATTGAACTTGAGCATGACGTCGGTCTCCGAGAGATTGCCGTACTCTTTGACCATCCAGAAGCCGCTGTCGGCGGGTTGCGTGCCGACGGTGACGCCGCAAGCGACGGAGAGGACGAGCAGCGTTTCGAGTCCGGGCAGATCGGCGGCGACTCGGCCGAGCAATGCCGATGCGGTGAGGATGGCGGCGGTCGCCGAGCCTAGGGCGATGCGCATGAGCCCGGCGACGATGAAGCCCACGCCGACCGGGGAGAGGGGAAGTTGTCTCGTCTGCGCCTGAATGTAGTCGCCGACGCCGGTCTGCACGATGACCTCCTTGAATCCGCCCGCCGCTCCAAAGAGGAACACCATGCCGCCGACGTCGGCGAGCGAGTCGTTGGTGAGCTTGGCCAACTGGGCTTGCGACCAGCCGCGGCCCAGCCCGTAGCACCCGAACGCCAGCGCTGTCGGGACCAAGAGCGCGACAGTCGGTTTGCCTAGAAACTGCATCCAATCGAGCAGGCTGTGACTTGTCCAATGTTCCGCGCGGAACATTGGTTCGGTCATCCACGCTGGCAGTCGGCTCAGATCATGCAGCAGGTTCGCCCCGAAACCGACGATGCTCAAGACGAGCGGGGCCAGTACGATCGCCAGTGCCAGCGTCAGCGATTGCGCTTTCTCTGGTAGATCCTCAGGTGGCGATGCGGCGGTTGGCGTGCTGTTTGTGATGGCCGTCGTCTGAGCGGCAGGATTGGGCGTCGTCGATTCGTTGGCCGGCGCTTCGACGAACTGGCGATGCGCCCAAAATCGTCCCGGACCAAACCAGCCGACGAGCGCCAACACGAAGCTCAGCGCGATGCCAAAGATGATCGTCTCGACCATGACGCGCCCGGAGTTCGCCGCGCCGGCAATGTTGGTCACTGCGCCGACGATGCCCGGATGCGGCGGCACCAGCGAGTGCGTGATGCCCAGGCTGAATGACAACGGCAACAAAAAGAACAACAGGCTGTCCTTCGTCTCGCGCTGCAGCCGCCAGATGATCGGGATCAGCACCAGAAAGCCGACGTTGAACAGAATCGGAATGCCGATGAGATACGCTGCAACCAGGATGGCGAACGACGTGTTCTTCTGACCGAAAGCGTCGATGATGCGCCGGGCGATGAGTTCGGCCGCACCAGAGGTTTCTAGCATCCGCCCGAGCATCGCGCCGAGAGCGAGCAGCAAGAGCACTTCACGCAGTATGTCCGCGATGCCTTTGCTGACGGCATCGACGACTTTCGCGGGGGGCAGTCCAGCCGCGAGACCCAGGCCGAGGCTGACGATGAGCAGTGCGATGAACGAGTGGACCTGGTAGCGGATGATGAGTACGAGCAGCGCGATCAGCGCCGCCGCCGCACAGATGCCGGGCCAAACGTCGTTCATCGGGCTTTTGTATGCAGACCATAGCCCGCGGTCCGTAGTCCGTAGTCAGTTGGCATTCGCTGCCTTACAACAAACGATACCGTGCCGATGAATCCACCGGCGATCTACGATCAACCGACTGGGGACTATGGACTACTTATGAACGCCAATGAAGCATGGATCGCGATGATTCGCCGCATTCCTGGGAGCCTGCACGATGCGATCGCGCTCGGCTTGACGACGGGAGTGGAAATCGTCGTGCAAAAGATCGTCCGCCTCGAACCGGACTTCATGATCTTGCGCGGCCGATTGGCGGGGACGCAGGACACGGGCCGGGCGATTCTGGTTCCGTACGCGCAGTTGACGTTCGTGGCGATCACGCGCGAGCTGAAGGACCCGGAACTAGAGGAGATATTCGGGAAGGCAGCGCCTGCGGCGATTGCGGATGCGCCAGCAGCCCCGGCCCACGCGGCGCCGGCAGAGCCGGTATCGGAAGCGAAACCTGAAACGCCGCCGCCGGAACCGCCGAAGAAGCCGGAACCCGCATCGCGTGCGTCGCTCGTCGCAAAGCTTCGCGAGCGGATCAAGGACAAGCAGTAGCCATTTTCGAGAACGCCTCGCCGAGCACACAGCGCGAGCCGGTGCACGTGCTCGCGCTGCGCGCTCGGGTGAAACAAATCGCTACGGATTCTCCGTGACTACAAGGTGAAACTGTCCCGTGCGATGGTTGGCCGCGACGATGTAAACACGGAAAACTCCGTTCGCGGGCGCGCGGAAGTTGGTGCGGTGCTTCTCCTGGCCCAGGAAGGCGCCGGTCGGCGCCTGGATTTTGATGAGCGAATCGAATGCCGCGCCGAGCTTTACTTCGATGTGATAGGTTTTGCCGGCCTGCATCGGGACCTGAAACATTTTGTAATGGGCCTTCTGCTTGGGAGTGCTGAGCGAGGGGTCAATCGGGTCATTCGCTGCGAGAATGCCCTTTTGATCCAGAATGACCTTCTTGGCAATTTTCGGATCCTTGGGCGGATCGGTCGTTTTTGGCTCCTGTGGCAACTGAATATTGCGCGTATTGCCGGCGACTCGCGATGCTTCGATTTCGAGCGCGAAACGGTCCTGCTTGGCGGCGTCAGGAATGGACGTCACTTTGAGCCGCGCTGAGGAGACGAACGCTCCGCCCGGGTCGACGCCTATCGTGCCGGCCAAGTCGCTGTCAAAGAAAGCGAACTCGCGATTGGTCGGACGGACGTTGGCGGTGACGGCGATGACCGCCTCGGCCTTGGCGCCCTTGGAAATCCCCTCGTACGTGCAGTTCAGGAGGAAACGAATCTCGTCCGACTTGTTCGCCTTGTTCATGACGACGACAGAGGCCGGAACTTTCCAGCTCTCGCCGGGCTGCACCTGGCGATTGGGGAAAGGCATCATGGTCAATTCATGGGCGATGCCGATTTGGACGACGTGTTCGATGGCGGCGTCGCGCTGGTCCTTGGGCGTGTTCACAGGCGCCGCGCGATAGGTTCGGCCATTCACGGCGACCTTGCCGGTCGCGTCGAGCGCATACGTCGTCGGAATCGAGCGGGTGACCTCCCGCGCGGCATTGAAGCGAGCGGCATTCGGGCCGCCGGAGAAGATGATCGTTCCAAACCCGGTGCGCATGATCGCGCCCTCGGCTTGCGGCGTCATCGATTCCAGGATGTACAAGTGAGACGTATTGTTGGCCAATGGTCCCTTGTCACCCATCTGAAGCGTGTACTTCAAATCGAGCGTACGATCTTTCGGGTTCTGGAGGTTGGCTGTTAGATTGATCGGCTTCTTGTCGTAGTCGCCTTTCGGAGTCGGCAAAATGGCGGCGGCGCTCCACTGCTTGGAATTGTCGTCCAGCGTGGCGATGGCCTGAACCCAGACAACTTGGCCCGAGGGAACAACCGTCGGCACGCTGATGTTGCCGCGCGCCGACGTCGGCGTTTTGACGATGGTCGGCCCCACGGAATGCGGCCCATCGCCAGGCATCGGCTTCGGCTCCGCGTACGAATACTCGCGGGCCGGCGCTGCGTTGCCGGTCCACGATTCGAAACGCACCGTGCGGATGCGCTGCTTCGGATCGATCAGGGGCACGTCGGCGGGAAAGACCGTTTTCTTGAGTCCCACGTTCGCCTGACCGAACACGATCTCGCCCATTCGGCCGTTCAAGAGCCGCTTCACCGCGTCGGTCGGAATGGCCAGATGTACGTTGGTGTCCTTAACTGCGCCGAGCGCAACGCCGACGACCTTGCCCTCGCTGGTGACGACGGGACCGCCCGAGTGGCCGGGGCTCATGCCGCCGTTGAACTCGATCTCTTCGACGGCGTTGGCCTTGTTCTTCTTGATCTGGCTGACCGTGGTGTCCGAGAACGTTGGGTCTTTGCGTTTTTCTCGACCGAAGGGATACCCGACGACTTGCACTCTTTGGGTGACGGCGATCTTCGATGGATCCTCCATGGCCAATGGCGCCGGCGCATTGCCTATGAAAAATCGTAGCGTCGCCAGGTCGTTAGCGCGATCAACGGTTGGCCCGGCGGCGGGGATGGTCTGTTCATTAGCCTGGCCGCCGTACAGGGTCACTTCAATTCGAACTGGCTCCGGCGCGCCCGGCTCCAGCATGCCTAGCACGTGAGCATTGGTGATCACGTACTGGTTCTCGACGAAGAACCCGCTGCCTTCGAGCCATTGGCCGTTGGGCCTCATCGCGCGCACATGCACCGTCGCATTCCGTACGCGCTGCAGCAGCGACGGAAGCGGATCGAGCTTTGGCGTCTTTGGGTCAGGCTCGGGAATCTTCTTGATATCGGGATCTTTCTTGGCCGGTGGATTGGGGTCTTTTTTCTTGAACTCGTCCGGATCCTTCATGTCAACCGGGTCCTTCTTGTCCTCCTTTGGTTCGAGCTTCTCCTCCTCCTTTTTGTTTTCCTCCTTGCCCTTCTTCTCTTCATTCGGATCGTTCTTTTTGTCGCCCGCTTGTGCGAGCAGCACTTCGGTCTCGGCAGCCTTGGAGCGGTACCAGAAGTAGCCGCCGATGCCGAGCGCGCCGATTGCGAGAACGAAAAACACGGCGGCGACGCCGCCCAGCACGAGGATCATGCCCATGCCGCCGGCCGTTTCCTTTGCTTTCGGTGCAGTTTTCTTTTTTGGCCCGGGACGATCGTCTGCGTCCTGGTCATCGTCATCCACTTGGTTGCGCGCCGCGGGCTTGCTTTTTACCTTGCGGCCTTCCTGCACCGAGGCTTCGTCGTCCTCGTCGCGCGATTTCTTGCCGGCCGGCACGGTGAATTTTTCCTTGCACTTTCGGCAGCGGACCTTGCTGCCAACATCGTCCTCGTCCACGGTGTTCGGCGTGTTGCAAGACGGACATTCAATGCGGATGCTCATGAGAGGTTTCTTCCGTTTGAGATCGTGGAATCAGCTTGCATCACGAACGGTTCAGCGACAGCAGCAGAAATTGTGATCTATGATAATCCAGTGCTGGATGGGGAACAAGAAGAATCACGAACTCGAGACGCGCATGGATACGTACCTCTGATTACGAAACGTTCAGATTACTGAAATGTTCATTGAGTCGGTGACAGACATTTTTCACGCTCCTTCGGATGCTTGCGAAACCACTGCATGACGATCATCATGCTGTCGGCATGCTCGTAGGTGTCGAGCAGATCGGCCCCACCGCGATACACCGCCTTTATCTGCGCGTCCGCGATTCGCCGGGTGTCCGCGTCGCGCGGCGACTCGACGACGGAAACCGTGCGAGCGCCGTGGATGAGATACCACAGCGTCGTCCCGTCGACGCCCGTGACGGGATAAATGAAAGACAACTCGCGGTGTGCTTTGCGCACGCGCTGCAATCGCTCCGCCAGCCACGCCACCGCCGACCACCGATCGCGCAACGCGGCGGCACGTTCGAACTCCTGCGCCTGGGCCGCGGCTTCCATCTCGGCGTGCATTTCATCCAATGGCGTCAAGTCGTGCCCCGCCAGGAACGCACGGCAACGCCTGGTTTGCAGATGATAATCGCCCCGCTCGCAGGTTCCGGTGCAAGGACCGAGACACGTTCCGATTTCGAGTCGTAGACACCCCGCGGGCCGAACGCCGGGGAAGAGATCGCCCTGATCGGGAAAGATCATCTCCTGAGGCTGCGGGCAGTCACGCAGTTTGAACCAGTCGTTAAGGCGACGGACGGCATGGAGCGCGTACGAGCCGGCCGTAACCGGCCCGAACGCCGCCTGCACCTGCGATGTCAACTGACGCGACAGGTAGAGGTAGGGCGCCGGCGCGCGGCCCAAACACACGAACGTCAGTCGGCGACGCAGCGGCTGCCCCTGCACGTTGAAGCGTGGCCGCCAACGACGGATTAGCTCCAACTCGCGCAACAAGCTGGCGAACTCGCTGGGCAACACTTCCCACAGAATGCTCCGCGCTCGCGCGACGATCCGGCCCGCTTTGGCAGGACGGCCCTTGCGGCGGAAGTAGCTCTGAAGCCGAACGCGCAGATTCTTCGCCTTACCGACGTAGATCAATTGCTCATCGTCGTCAAGCATGCCGTATACGCCTGGCTGCGATGGCGCCAACATGCGAACGTGGGCGCGAAGCTCCGACGGCTTGGCAGCGTCGACGCGGGACGTCCGCACCGGGAAGTCGTGCGGAAGATAGGCAGACGAGCCAAGATCGACAAATCGGCCATCCTGGAATAACTGAGTCACGACGGCGACCCTTCCCTGTATGCGTTTAGCGCTCGCGCGGCGCCAAGGGAATGCTAAACGAAAACGGC
The DNA here is from genome assembly GCA_016872605.1 of Planctomycetota bacterium. GTDB lineage: Bacteria > Planctomycetota > Planctomycetia > Gemmatales > Gemmataceae > SIAQ01. The sequence goes on along the minus strand of VGZI01000016.1, from coordinate 12,516 downwards.
TAAGTGTCCACTTGTCCAATTCTGCTCGGGCCGGTGCTCGATTCTGTCAAGTTGACATCTCCCCAGATTAACTTCACACGAATCTCAAGAAAATCCCAGTTTTTTCTAAAGATCAGAAAGATAAGCTCATGAATGAGTTGAGACGACGGCGCGACAACGCTCCGCGGTCCAGTCGCGCATGTGGTATCGAAATTGCATTTTCGAAATTCAATTTGCGAGGAAAGAATCCTCGCGGGACCGCGCTCGGATTGATTCATGAGCTACAATTGAGGCGGACCCAGTCAATTCGGCATCGCTCGAAGGAGGGAAGCGAAATGTTAGTCCTGAGCAGAAAATTGGGTGAGAAGATCTACATCAACGACAACATCTGCATCACCGTTGTCGATATCGATCGCGGCAAGATTCGCCTGGGGATCGAAGCCCCGCGCGATGTGCCGATCTTCCGTCAGGAGCTCCTGGGCGACAAAGACGCCCCGCCTCCGGCGGAAAAACCCGCCCTGGCGGCCAAGGGTTGATCCCGCACGATCGTCTCGTGCGAGTCCGACCGCCGCAAAAGCTCACGTGAAAGCGTGAGCTTTTTTTGTTGGAGCTTCCCGATTTTCCTTGTGCGCCCGCATGGCGCCATGCGGGCGCTAAGCAGATTCGGTATCACTTTTTCTTCTTGTCATCCGGCCGTTTCGTGTCGATGGGCCGGTCCTTCGGAATCACCCGGCCGCCGTCGCGCATTGGAGGTGAGCCGATGCTCGGTCCGGTGCTCGGCCCTTTGGGATTGATGGTGGGTCCGGTCTTGGCGGGGTCTTTGGTAGTAATCATGGGATTGCCGATTGAAGGAGTCTTGGCGACGCCGCTGGAACCGACGGTAGGCGTCGGCGTGAGATTCAGTGTACTGGTGCGCGGCGTTGTTAGAACGCCGGTCATCGGGGTAGACTCCGTTCGGCGTCGTTCTGCGGAAACTGACTGCTGCGTCATCGCCGTCGTCCGCGCTACCTGATCCCGGGCCGTCGAGTCGAGTGGCACGACCTTTTCGCCTCGCGCTACCACTACCGTTTTCGTCGGCGCGATCACATTTGTCACATTCGTCACGTTCGTCGTGTTTCGGATGATTGTCGTTTGCTGCACAAGTGTGCGCGGCGGCACCGGCGCACGACCGGCGTTGCGCTCCACGACCAGCGTAATCTGCGTGTCGTGCCAACGCGGGTTGTCGCGATAATGCCAGCGCTGGTACACGATGATCGGTTCATAATGCCGCCGGCTGTACACGACGCATGGCTCGAACCCGATCGCCACATAGCGCGGCCCATAGTAGTCGCCGAAGTAGTAAGCGCCGAACGCGGGGCGCACGAAGAGTGTATCGAGCACGATCGTGTCGCGCACGGCATAGTAAGGCGTGTAGCGATACCCGACGCCAACCACAGCGACATCGACCGTCACCGGTGCATAAAGCACGCCGCGGCGCGACACGGCGTAATCCCAATAGCCCGCGACGTAGACATAGCCGTGAGGCGTCCAACGATACTGTGAAGGGACATAAACATAGCCGGGGCGTACGCGCGTCCAATAGCCGGCACGCCAGACGTAGCGGCCGCCGTTCCACATCCAGTAGCCGGGAACATGGAACATGTCCGCGCCTGGAGGATCGCCTGGGCCGGCGACGTTGGGCGGCGCCGGTGGTTCCGGATAATAGGTGATCGGATCGACGCGGGCTTCACGAGCATTGGTCCAGAAACCGCCAACCCATTGATAGTTCGCCCCAACTTCACGCCAATAACCGGGGACCCACTCCTTGCCGTCCGGCTTGGCTCGCCAGCATCCGCTAACCCAAAGATAATCGGCGCGATCGTCGTCCCAGGCCCAATAGCCACCGATCCAAACCACGTCCCCCTCGGGACGTTCTTCGGGCGGCAACTCGTCGATCGGAGCCGGCGGCTTCTTGGCGATCAGCGGTGTCTGCTTCGGCTCCGTCAACGGCGACGCGAATGCTTCATGCACCGGACCGCGAGCCAGCACTTCCACTCCCTTCGGAACTGCGCCGCCCGTAGGCTGGGCGGGCTGACTCGGCGCGGGAATGAGCTCTTGCGAGGTTGTCAGACCCGCGTAGATCAGGCAACAGCCGAAGGTTGTGCAAACAATGGCGATGCGAGCAGACTGGATCGACATCGAGTGTATCTCCTTGGACAACGTGCGGGCGACCAATGCCGCTTCTAGCAGCGCTGACTGGGAAATACCAGGGGAGTTGATGGAAGAGCCTGTGGGATCCCAGGGGTTCGGAGTACCTCACCCCTGGGCTTCTCTGACTTATTCATCCGTGCGGAAGCGGGCCTGTGCTTTGGCCCAATCGCCGACGGTGGCATCCAGCGTGGTCGTCGCGCGGTTGCGCCAGACGTGCAGTTGAATCCGCTGACCAGGTTTTAGACTGCTCACCAGGTTGATCAGATGATTCTCATTTCGGATGGAGATGTTTTCGACTTGCAGGATCACATCATTGGCTTGAAGCCCACACTCGGACGCCGGAGTGCCCGGGTAGACTTTCTCGACCAACGCGCCGCGAACGCGATCGAGGCCGAGATTGAGCGCCTCGCGTGCCTCGAAGGTGAGCACGAGTTGCATGCCGAGATAGCCGCGCTGCACGGCCCCTTGTTGGAGCAGCTGATTCATGACGCGTTTGACGAGGTTGGAGGGGATACTGAAGGCGACTCCGCTGTTGGATCCGTTGTGCGACGCGATGGCCGTGTTAATGCCGATAACTTCGCCATGAAGGTCGACGAGCGGCCCGCCGCTGGAGCCCGGATTGATGGCGGCATCCGTTTGCAGAAACTCTTTGATGCGAATGGTGTTGCCCAGCGTCACCTGTCCGCGATCGCGAGCGCTGATGATGCCGTGCGACACCGATTGATTCAGCCCAAAGGGACTGCCGATAGCGAGCACCCAGCGGCCGACGCGGGCATGATCGCTGTTGCCCAGCGTCGCGGTCGGCAGCGCTTGCGGGCTGTCAATGGCGAGAATGGCGAGATCGCTTTCTGGATCGGAGTGCACCGCCGCCGGCCGGAACACCCTGCCGTCGAAAAGCTGCACGGTAATCTGCTCGGGCTTCGAGTGCATGACGACGTGATTATTGGTGATGACAAAGTGGCCAGCCCGCACCGGACTCTTGACAATCACGCCGGAGCCAGACTCCTCTTGGGCCTTGGTCTTTGGCCCTGCATTCCCCTTGGGCGGCTTGACGGCCTCCACGGACACAACAGCGGGCACGACCTTGCTGACGACGTTCTCAAACCGATCGCTGAGCTGGGCGAACGAATCGCCGGCGGGCGCTGCACCGTCGCGCTGTTGGGCGCTGATCTGCAGCGGGATATGGACAAAAACACCGGTGCCGAAGAACACCAGTGCGCCGACGAAGGCGGCCAAGGCTGCACGTTGCATGGAACAACTCCACTCGCGGTAGACGAGCGATGGACAGCCTTGTCGCGCATCGTTCAGATGATTTGGTAGCTTCCCGTCGGAGTTTCGCCGGCGAGATTGCTCGACGGGAACGGATCACCATTCACGTCAAGCAAGCTCGCCGGCGAAACTCCTGACCTAAGCGAACGCCGAGCGGAAATGGTCTCGCATCGGCATGCAATTCTACCGGGCAACGCCGGGAAAGTTAAAAAAAAAACGAATGCAGGCCAAGAATAGTGCCACGCGACTGCGTTCCAGGCGGGATAGATTCGCCAGATTGACGTTGCTTCTTCGTCTAGCGCCCAGGCGGCGCCAAGCGGGCGCTAAGGCGAGCGGCAGGACTTGATTTACCCGCCCGCGGATCGAAAAGTATGAAGCGTGGACTGAAGTCCACGCTACGGCAGGTATGTTATCACGTGCCGCTCGCCCCAACGAAGAACCGAATTACACGAGGCGTCCGGACACCTTCGGTTGGACGATGGTCGTCAGCGTGTTCGTCACGCCGTTGTAGATGCCGTCCGTAGCGAACACCGCCGTGATCTTGTAGGTCCCAGCGGTAGAGAACGTGTAGGTTACCTTGGCGACGCCGCTGGCATTGGTCGTGGCGGTGAAAGTCTGGCCGTTGATCGTGAAGGTGACCTGGGCGCCGGGCCCAATCGGAACGCCGTTCAGGCCGGTCAACGTGGCCGTGAAGGTGACTGGGAGAGTCGCCATCGGGCTCGCGGATGCGACGAGGGCAAGGCTGCTGAACTTGTGGACGACTTGGGGGATCAGGTTGCTGGTATTGCCGGCGACATTGGTATTGCCGCTGTAGACCGCGGTAATTTGATGCGGCCCATCGGCGAGCGAATTGGCCGGCGCGGTGTAACGGTACGTTGCCGTCGATGTGGTCGAGGAGACCAGCGTGGCGGTGCCGATCGGGTTGCCGAAGTCGTTGATGGTTACCATTGCGGGGGCTGCCGTAATGGTGCCGGAGCCCGTGGTGCGCGTGACGACGACCGTGAACGTGTTGATTTTGTCGGTGGCGAGCACGGTCGGCGAAGCCGTCAGTCGCACGGTGCTTCCGCTCTGGGCAACGGTCACGGATGCCGCGTTGGAAGCCGGGCTGGCCGCGAAGTTCCCGACGCCACTGTACTTCGCGGTAATCGAATGCGGCGTGGCGCTCGCGGGCAACGCGCTGGTCGTGAAGCGATAGGTCACCGGGGCGGTCGCCGAAACGAGTGTCAACGTCCCGGTGATCGGAGTCGTGCTCGCGCCGTTGTAGAAGGAGACGGTCGCGCCGGTCGTCGGCACCGTCCCTGGCGATCCTGGGCTGGACACGCTGACGACAGCCGTGAACGTCACCGATTGCCCGAAGACAATGCTCGCTGACGTCGGCGTGATCGTGACACCCGTCTCGGCCTTGCTGACGAACTGCGTCCGCTGCGGCGAAACCACAGTGTTGGCCTGGAAATTCGTTGAGCCGTTGTACCTGGCCGTGATCTTGTTGCCGGTGGTCGTATTCACCGGCAGTCCCGTCGGCGTCGTTGTGAATTCAGCGATGCCGCCGGCGCCTAGCGCCACGGTGCCCATGGGCGTCGTTGAGCCGTTGAGGAAGAACGACACGGTGCCGCCGGTCGGAGTCGCCGGCGAGTTCGTCGCGGTCACCGTCGCTGTGAACTTGACTTGCTGACCGAAGTAGGACCCGCCGAGCGGACCGGAGGTAACCGAAGAGATCGGCGCCGCGGCGATCTGCGTTTGGGCGGCGCTGATCGTCAACGGTGAGCGCGCCGCCGGGCTTGCATTGTAGTTCGCGCTGCCCGGCGTGAAGGTCGCGGTGATCGAGTGCGCGCCGGCGTTAACATTGAGCGGCAAGGAAACACTCGGGAAGTTGAACGCGTTGCTGCCGCTCAGGTTGAACGTTCCCAGCGTCGTGTTCGTGGTGGCGTCCTTGAGCGTGACCGTGCCGGCCGTCGGGTTAATTCCGCCGAAGGTGAGCGCGGTGGCGGCCGTCGTGGTCGCCGCCGTGGTTAACGTGATTGACGTTGGGCTGCCAATCGAGGCAATGGCGGTGTTGGCAGGGATGCCAGTGCCGGTGACCGACATGCCGACGCCGAGCTGGGCTGTACTCGAGAGCCCGTCGATCAGCGTGCTGTTATGGGTTTGGCCGTTCAGGTTGATCGATTGATTGACAGTGGTTCTGACCACGCCGGCGTAGGTGACCGTGGTCCCGTAGATAGCCGTGGTTTGCGGGGCCGGCGTGAAGGTGATCGCCGTGCCGGACGGCGCGACGGTTTGCGGGTTGAGCGTGGTGACGCCGTCTGCGTAAACGGGCGGGACGGACGTATCGTGATAGGTGAACGTGAGCGTGTGCGGGCCGGCATTCAGAACACCGCCAGGAACCGTGATGGTGGTCGTGGCGACGCCGCCGACGTTTGCGAGCGTTCCGACGTTTCCAAGCGTCGTGGCGCCTTCCTTCAGCGTCACCGTGCCCGTGGGGACGCCGCCTTGCGGGCTGGTCACGGTCAGGGTGTAGACCAGATTCTGGCCAAACGTGTTGGCGACGGCACTAACATTGACGGAGGTCGCCCGCAAAACGTTGACGTTGGACGAGATAGTTCGTGTCGGGCTCGCGTTGAAATTGGGCGAGAAGCCGTTGTACTTGGCCGTGATCACATGCGGGCCGGTCGTGGCGAAAGTGGTCGTCACGCTTGCGAAACCCGACACGGACACGGTGGCAGGTCCGCCGCCCAGCGTCAAGCCCGTTGTGGTATCGACAAACGTCACCGTGCCGGCGTTTACGTTCGCGACGCTATTGGGCAATGCGACAACGATGGCCGAAATCGTCACGGTCTGTCCGACGCCCGGATTGATCGGCGACGACGTGAATGTGAGCGCTGGAATATCGGTGTCGGCCGCCGCGACGTTTTGCGAGATTGCGGCCGACTGGGGGCTGGCACTGTAGTTCGGACCGAACCCGCCGAAGGTCGCTGTGATTTGATGTCCGTTGCCGACGGCCAGTTGCGGTGGGTTGGTCATGATCGTGTAGACAGCGACATTCGTACCCGTGAGGTTTGCCGTACCGAGAACGGTCGCGCCGTTCTTGAACGTCACGACGCCGCTGGTGGGAGCCGGAGCGCCGCCAATGGCCGAAATGGTCGCGCTGAACTGTACGGCCTCTCCGTATACCGCGTTAAGGTTCGAGGACTGCAACAAGGAAACTGTCGTCACGGCCGGCTGCACGTTGTAGTTGGTGAGCTGCCCGGTCTTGTTCTGCAGGTTCGTGTCGCCGGAGAAACTCGCCGTAATCGTGTGGAAACCGACCGTCAACTGGGTAGACGTTGTCTGGTAACTGTAAACGCCGCCGGCGCCCAAGGTTCCATTGCCCAAGAATCCAATGACAGAATCGGTGAAGACAACCGTGCCGTCGGTCGGCAAGCCGGAGCCAGGCGTATCGGCTGAAACCGTTGCAGTGAACGTGACCTGCATCCCGTAGTTGGATCCGGCGGACGGCGTAGCGCCCATGACGATCTTGGTGGGCGCTTGACCGACGGAATAGTTCAGGATCGTGCCGGTGCTGGTGTCGAAATTCGTGTCGACGGTATCCGTGAAGACGGCATTGATCTGCGGATGGTTGCCCACGGACAATGCGTTGGTAACCAGCGTCGCTCGGCCCAGGCTGTCGGTGAACCGTGTGCCGAGGTTGATGCCGGTATTTACGGGCCCATCCCAGAAGGTGACCGTACTGCCGGCCGGTGGCGTCCCGGCGGGGGACGTGATCGTCGCGACGAGCGTGACATTCTGCCCGTAGACGGCGCCGCTGCTCGGACTCGCCGAGAGCCCCGTGTTCGTCGTGGCCGGATTCACGTGTAGAAGCGGCGACAGGGTTCCATCGTTGGCAGCGAAGGACGTTGATCCGACGTAATGTGCGATGATCGTCAGGTCACCCTGAGGCAAGGCGCCGGGAACCGTGGTGATCGTGGTCTTGCCGGTGACGGCATTGAGTGATCCCGTTCCTAGGTAGTTTGGATCGGAAGTCGATGTTCCCACCGCGTTTTTCCACAGCGTGACCGTGCCGGCGGGGGAACCGAACGTTCCGGTCGGGAAGCCCGGATCCTGCGGCGTCACTTTGATGGTGAATGCGACGGAGTTGCCATAGGTCGGCGTGGTCGGATTGACCTGGTCGAACGTAACGGTGGTCTGTGCTGGATCGACCGTGAAGGACGTCGTCTTGGAGTTGCCTGTGTAGTTGCTGTTGCTCGGCGTGAAGACGGCAACGATGTTGTGCGGACCGGCTGCGAGGGCGGCGGTCTGGAAGGTCGCCACGCCGTTCACGAGCGCGACCGGGCTGGCGTTGAGCGGCGGGCTTGTCGTGAGGTTGTCGTAGAAGTTGACGGTTCCCTGCGGCACGCCGCTCGAGCCGGCGGCCTGTGGCGACACCACGACGTAGAAGGAAGCGTTCTGTCCCAGTTCGGAATGGTTCGGCGGATAAATCCCCGGCGGGCTGAATCGGAATTCGACGTTCGAGCCATCGACGAACACGGGCAGGGTAAAGTTGGTCGGCGCTGGGCTTTGGTTGTAGTTGGTGTCGCCGTCGTAGGAAACCTGGAGCGCGTGCCCGGCGCTGACATCGAGCACGCTGATTGGAATCGTCCACGATGCCGTCAGAAGGTTTGCGTTGACGGAGCGACCCGCTGGGGCGCCGACGGGGGCGCCGGTCATGTAGGCGCCGTTGGTGTTCGCCAACCCGCCGCCGAAGGTGAGGCTGAAGACATCGACCGCCGCGGTGGTGTTGACGGCCACCGACTTGCCGGCGCCGAGAATTGCCGGCGTGTTCAGTAGCGTCTGGATGTTGGCTGCCGTCGTCGCTTGCGTGCTGCTGTAGGTGATCGGTCCAACTGCCGTGCCGCCATAAGTGAGCGTGAACTGCTGAGCGTTCGAGAATCCGACGAGTTGGATGCTGTGCGTAACCGGCCCGGTGAAGGTACGGAGCCCGCCGCCGCCGTCGAGATTGAACGTCGCCGTGTTTGTCGGATTGGACGCATAGGCTGTCACCGGCGCTGGCGCGGGTGTGATAGTCGCCGTCACCGTGGTCGGCTGGCCGTAGATCGGCGTCGAGGTCGTAACGAGCGGCGAGGACGACACGCCGACGCCGACATCACTCTTGTTCACGGTGTACGAGAACTGCGAGGCGTTCACCGGGCCTTGATAGATGGCCGGCGAGTTCGTGTCGCGGAACGTTGCGTCGACCGTGTGTGAACTGCGGGATAGCGTGAAGCCAGCCAGCGTTTGCGGATCGAAGAACGCCTCGCCCGTGGTTGTATTCACGGGAACGCCCGTCTGCGTGATCTGGTTCGGCCCGGCGTCGAGTACGAAATCCACTACCAGGCCGGTCGGAAACACGCCCGCGCCGTTCTCAGGCTGAGCCGTTGCCTTGAAGACTACCGCTTGCCCGTAGTTCGACGCCGCGGGGACGGCGGCCAAGCTGAGCGATTGCAGAACTTGTAACACGCGGGTCAGCACAATGGCGCTGTTGCTGCGCGTCCCGTAATCGACCTGGAACTTTTGCCCGCTGATAAATACAGCGCCGCCTTGCGCGATTTGGCCAAGGCTGCCGGTGAAGAAACCGGTGAGCGTCCCTGTGTAGTTGGCGATGGTATACGGTTGATTGAGCGGAATGCCCAGCGTCGCCGTGCCCGTGAGCCGAGCGTCATTGAGGGTCAGGTTGCCGGTGACGTGGAGAACATCGTTGCTGGGGGTGCTCGTGCCCGTGTTGTAGGCGAGATCGACCGAGAACTTGGCGTTGTTATTCCAGGTCACATCGCTGGTGGTTGTCAGCGAGCCGGTGTGATTCCCCGCGGTGTTGATGCCGGGGCTGACGGTTCCCTTGGCGCCCGAGGCCATGGTGACGGCGCCGACCGTGCCGTTGCCGCTCAAGCTCGCCTCGTTCGGGTTGGCGCCGTTGAATTCCACGCCGGCAATCTGCGCGCCGCCATCGACCTGCACGTCTCCGTTGACGATTTGAGTCAAACCCGTGTAGGTGTTGACAGCGCCGAGCTCAAGGCGTCCGGGCCCCGTCTTGACAAGCTTCTCCGTGCCAGTTCCGGTAATCTTGGCGCCGACGAGCAGATCCGTGGTGTTCGTGCCATCATTGACCGTAAAGGTGCGGTCGTTGCCGTTCAGGGCGAACGCGCCTGCGCCGGAGACGGTGGCGGGGCCGCCCGCGTTGGACGTTGCCGTCACGCTGCCATTGGCGCCCAGCACGAGCTGACTGGTGGCATGTTGGAGGTTGATCGTGCCGCCGGTCATGTTCAGCACGCCGTCGACAGTGATCCGGCTGCTGGCGCCGGAGGCCGTAAATGTCGCGTCGGTTTCGTTCAGCGGGCCCGTAACATTGACCTGCGTGTTCGCCCCCGCCAAGGTGACCACCGTGTTGGCGTTGGCGTTGAAAGTGCCGGTGACATTGATCTGGCTGGCGCCGGCCGACTCGGTGAACGTGCTGGCGTTGGAGGTCAGCGTGCCGATGACATTGATCTGGCTTCCTGTGCCTGTCCCCGAGTCCCCTAGCGTACTGGAGGTTGCGGTCATCGTTCCGGTGACATTGACCTGACTATTCACTCCAGGCGTGAGCACGTTGCTGGCATTGGCCGTCAGAGGCCCAGTGACGTTGACCTGGCTGCCGGTTCCTTGCGTCGTCAACGTTGCGCCGCCCGTAAGGCTGATGCCGTTCGTCCCGATCACGTTAAGTGTGCCGGCCCCGGTGGCGGCGGCGTTGGTGGTCGTTGTGCCACGATTGACGCTGAGCTGAGCAATGCGCTGCACCTGAGCGTTGATGTCGAACAAGCCGTCGCTATTGACGGTGACGGCTGACGTCGTCGCGATCTGGTTGCTCTGCAGGAGTTGAGCGATCGCCGAGTTGAGCGCGAACGCGGCGCCGGGCGACGATTGGGTCGAGTTTCTATCGGCCGACGTCGTGTTGTTGTGAGCGGTGATCGGCGTGAAAGCGATCGCGCCGGCGAGACTGCCGCCAAACGTGATTGCGAAAATGCCGCCGCCCTGCGGAGTTACCGTCAACGATCCTGGCGTCGCGAGCCCACCGATTGTCGACAAGCCATTCAGCGTCGTTTGAATCAGGGCCGCCGCGAACGTCGGATTCGTGTAGTAGGTGATCGGCGCCGAAGCGGGGCTGCTGTTGTATGCGAGCGTGAATTGATTCCCGTAGTTGAAGGTCGAAAGATCGAGAGTGTGCACCTGGCCGACCGGAGTCGCATCGCCGACTTGCAGGTCTCTCAACACGGCAAGCGAAGGACTGGCGACGGCCGGATTGACCGGATTGGTAACGTTGAGCTGCAGCGTACCCTGATGGACATCGGTCAAGCCGGTGTAGTTATTGCCGATGCTCCAAACGCCGGTATTGGGCGTAGCCGTGCCGGCGACGCTTGTGCCCGCAAGTGCGAACTGATTCGGCGCGATCGCGATGATCGGGAATGTCCCGTTGGCGGCGGCGAAGCCCGCAACCGCATTGACCATGACCGATTCGCCGGTTCTCAGACTATTGTCCGCCGCCGTTGTGGTGACGATGACCGGGTAGCTCCACGTACCGGTGCTCGAGTTAAGCGTCGTGCCGACGCCGACGAGCCGGTATTGCGTTGCATTCACGACGGTGACGAAGTAGGTGTTCCCATCCAAGCCGGTCGAAGTGCCGTTGATCGTGACCAGGTTTCCGCTGACGAGCGTGTGGGCCACCGACGTCGTGACGGTGACGACGCCGGCAGCGCCGACGACCGACGTGATGTTTCCGCCCAGACCCTGGCCGACAACGCTGGCGAGTGTGCCGGTCTTTCCGCTGAATTCCACGGTGCCGCCGCCGACTTTGGTGACCTTGAAGTTCTGATTGACTCCGGAACTATTTGTGTCGACGATCGGCTGAGTGATATCCAAAGTACCGGCGCTTGCGCCGAATGCCGTGTCGGAACCCAGAGTGATGGGCAGGTCGTTCCAGGTGTTGTTGCCCGCGAGGTTGTGGAGAGCGCCGAGATTGTTGAAGCCGGCGCCATTGAGAACGAGCGGTTTGCCGGCGTTCTCGTTGGTGTTCTGAATTTGCAAGGTGGCGCCGGTGGCGACGATGGTCTTGCTGGCGCCACCGGGCAGGAGCATACCTGTGGACACGCTGGCGCCGCCCAGTTGCGTTGCCTGGGGAGCGACCAGGAGGGGCACGTTCTTCCCCTTGAGCGCGTTCGTGAATGTGACGACGAAGGTGCTGCCGTTGGACAGTAGATTGACACTGACCCGCCCGTTGCCGCCGCCGAGGGCCGGGATCAACGTGTTGGTGAGAATGTTATTGAGTTCGAAGGCGAGAGAGGCCGCATTCACGTTCGTGGGCAACGCCGGGGTGGAGAGCCACGGGAAGCCCGTGAAACTAAGGGTGAAGGTTCCACCGCTGCCGCTGACATCCACGGTCTGCTGCGTCGAATTCGCTTCGCCCAGGGCGTTGGCATTTTGAATGTTGACGATGCCATTGTTGATGAACGTGTTGCCAGTGTACGTGTTGGCGTTGGAGAACGCGAGCGTGCCCTGGCCGATCTTGGTGACATCGGGCGGAATGACCGAGGCGGGCGGCACCGGCGCCGGGCTCGGATCGCGCACGACGCCGGAGACCGTGAGTTGCGTCGTCGCATCGGCGGCAAAGGTGCTGCTGGATTGCAGCGTGATTGGTCCTTGCCAAGTATTGTTGCCGCTGACGTTGCGCAAGGCGCCGGCGTTGTTCGGACCGGCGCCGTTCAGAATAAGCGTTTGCGTGGCCGGAGTGCTCAAGGAACTGTTGTTGTGCGTCGGATCGCTGTCAAGGTAGAGTGCGGCGCCCGGCGAGACGATAGCGGTGATGCCGCCGTCGGCCACCTTGCTGACGGCAACACTGGCGCCGGCCGTGCTCGTCGACGCGGTGATCGCCGACACCGCCTGGCCGGCGAACGCGGCGCCCGAGAACGTGACGGTGTAAACGTCGGTCGGCCGACCGGACCCTGCCTGCGTTCGCTCGATCGCTGCCGCGCCGGTGCCGGGACCACTTGTAACCGCGACGGTCGCCAAGGCCAATGGCTG